>JALAGS010000107.1 GCA_022712315.1 Sphingobacterium sp.
AAACTAAACAAAACGACACACCTATATATAACTACCGCCAGAAAAACAAATAAAGCACTAAAAAACAAATAGATAAATCTGAAAAGAAAAATATAAAACAAAAGAATTAAACAAATCCACCTATCAAAACAAATTATTATTTCCCCTGGAATCAGATAAAAAATATGACTTTTAAAATGCAGTCAGTCTATTCGCTTATCTTAAACCTAAACCAGACTTTGTAAGTAAGCCTCGAGATCGATCTCTTTGTCTAATTTTAATTTTTGTTTTATTCGATATTTTGTCACGCGGACACTTTTAGGTTCAATATGAAATGCAGTCGCAATATCCAATGTGCTATGTTGCAGATACATATATGCGCAATGTTTTAATTCAAGTGCTGTGATCTTATTTTCAGACAACAATCTTAGTTTCAGGAAAAAATCCGGGTTAATGGTTTGAAATTCGCGGATCGGTTGGCCTGTAACCTCATCAAATCGCAATTCATCTTTTATCATCCGTTCAAATAGACCTGCATTTCCATGCCCATCTGCTTCTACAAGAACAATCTTCAACTGATCAAGTAGTTTATTTTTGCGTTCTATCTGTAATGCATCGAATAAAGCTGCTTTTTGCATCTGTTCATTCTGAGATTGTAGTATTTGTATCTGAGAAAGCAATTTCATCCGGTCATCCTTTTGATAGTTAAGTTCACCATTCAGACGGTTTTCTAAATCTTCATTCTGTGCCCTTAATTTTATACATTCATCTGCCTGTGCTTTATACTTTATTCTGAAGAAGAAACTCAGCGTAAGAATCATAAGAAACAGAATGACACTCATACTTCCCCAAAAAATACTGTGATATTGGCGATGTTTAAGATCCCTTTCAATGGTGTTTAATACTTCAACAATTTCAGTCCCCTGTCCATTTTGACTTACTTGAATATTTTCTGTTGAGTTCCCCAAGATGCCTTTAGTTCTCCATTGATAGGTCGCACTTAATAAAGGGGTAACATATCCTTTCCTTAAATATGTTTTGTCCAACGAATAAAAGAGTTTTTTTTTCATCTTTATAGCATATACCGGAATATATCCTGCCCCTGTAATATTTCTAGAATTTTTTTGATTAAAAAACAAACCCTTTACCATGTTAAGACCTTTCATTATTAATGTTCCTTGATTTTTAATTAGATTCACATAAAAGCTTCTGATCAATGTAGAAGACCGGTAAATGACGTACAACGACAAGTTGATATATATAGTATTATTTCGGTAGGCACCTTTCATTGGCAGTCGATTTATGGCTGAAATCTTTCTCTAACAAATAAGCCAAAAATTCAAAACTTAATCAAGGGTTAAAAGGCTTCAATTTGACCACAAAAACACGTCAAAATGACAACAAATCGACTACAACATGCAATAAATTCATAACTCAAAATATAAAACATTCAATTACCCCCTTATTCTCTCTGCATTGGAAAAGCATTGATTAAAATATTTTCGGTTATCCTTTAAATAAAAGGCCCAAATTATCTTAAAATTTCGAAGACAGAAATAATGCCATAACTATGCACCTTTGTAGCTGAACAGCCACAATTATATCCACGAAGAACATTCTATTGGAACCTGTACATGCAGCTCTAGTACATCGTCTGCCATTCGAAATTTAGCAGTGTTGTTTATAGAGTATTAACAGCTTTTAGACTCTAAAAATAGTTGAACTAAAGCACGACTCAGATCAGAGAGATAGGAACTGAGAAAAGTCATGATAAATTATACTAATTTTTCAGGAAATAATCAAACAGTTGCTGTTCGAATCGCTAAGAGATCTTCAAAAACATTTTTGAAATAGCAACTGAACAATAATGATTTATTATTTTTAAAGTAATAATTATAAAACCAGCATATTTAAGACCAAATCGGGATATGGACAAAATGACCAAAGAAGAAATTTCAGAAGCAGAGAACCAGCTTTTCCTGGCTCAGCTAGCCAGTAATGTGGATGCTCTGGACCTCCTACTATATGACCATCTCGTTGCTGTAACACCGGATGGTCAAATGTTAACAAAAGAAATGGATCTGAATGCACACAGATCAAAAGCAATGATTATTGAAAATGCGTCAACAGAAATTGATGAGATCAGAATAATTGGAGATACTGCGCTTTCAGTGGTTACAATGACGGCAAAAGGTAAAGTAAAGGGGGAGCCATTGGAAGGAAAATTCAGGTATTTTAGAGTGTGGAAACGCATTGACGACATGCTGAAAGTCGTTGGTGCAAGTTTTATGCAGCTCCCTCAATAAGTGGATGGAAAAGTAACGATAATGCAGTAAAAAATATGTCAGAGATTACAAGAAAAATGAAAAAATACACTTTTTTTTTAGTTTATATTCTACTTTGTTTCTGTATCTCTTGCCGAAATATTGGCAAACCGATTGATAAACAAAAGTCAGGTTCCTATTTTATTGATTCAAAAGGACAGATCGCTTATTGTCAGAATGGAAATTGGTTTAGCTTGGGCATTTCGCAAATGCAGGCTGATGCACCATCATTTGAAGTTTTGGCAGAAGATATAGCCAAGGACAAAAACGCGGTATACTTTCGTGGCATGACCCAAAAACTAGTAGATAAGAATTCTTTCTATGTCGACAATCAGATCCCGAAAGATCGTCTTCATGTCTATTATATCGATCAGGTCTTAGGTTTTCAGATTATTCAGGGAGCAGACCCAAAAACATATGAACTTGTAAAGGATCATATAAACTGGGCCCGAGATAAGGACCATTACTTCTACAGTAATGACATGATAAGAGCTGACCGCCAAACCTTTTCGTTCGTCAATGACTATTTTCTAAAGGATAAAGATTCTGTCTATGTATCGCCCAATATCGGTGCTTTTAAGGCAGTTGTTGCTAACCTCGGAAAAGTTGAAGCGATCAACAAGTATTACATGAGAATTAATAATACGATTTATTATCCCCCATTTCAGCAAGGATCAGATGTGGTGATGATGCCATTTAATACCATTCAGACAATTCGTGTACTCGACCAAGACCATATTAGTGTTAATAATAAAACCATATTATTCAGGGGAAAAAATTTCAAATATGAGCACGTTGATGCGTCCTCCTTTGAGTTATTCCCTCGGGATGAGAAGAACGATACCTATGGAAGCAACTCGTATTCAAAAGACAAAAGTCATGTGTACTATAATCAGGAAATAATCCCAGGTGCTGATCTAAAAACGTTTATACCCATAGGCCATGATTTCGGAAAAGACACAAAAAATGTCTTTTATCAAAAACAGCGGCTTGAGGGAGTAGATGCAAAAAGCTTTAAGAAGGAAGGTGATTTTTATAAAGACAAACTGGGCAACAAATTCAGTACGCTCACAGGAAATAAAGTATAATCCTCCATTTACAATATACTTTTCTGTCGCCCATTACTCACAAATTTGTCATTAACACAGTCGTACACAGCAATAATATATTTGTCAATATTGTAAATAGTTGATGAAAGACGAATTTAAACCCAATTAGCGTGGTTAACCAATCCGACGGTAATCGGGTCTAAACGCTAAAATTGGTTAGGTGAGGGAGAAGACATTAAAGGCGAATGCTGGCATTTTTTATAGATTAAATTTTGAAACAAAAAATATATATCGTAATATTGCGATATTAAAATCATAAGCATGGGACTTACTAAAACAGAAATATTTACAGAAGAGCAAAATCGGCTTGCCGTTTTATTTAAAGTTTTGGGACACCCCGCCCGTGTAGCGATTCTCCAGTATATCATCAATCAAAAAGCTTGTATTTGCAATGATCTGGTTGAAGAGCTAGGCCTCGCTCAGGCAACCATCTCCCAACATTTGAAGGAACTGAAAAATATCGGCATCATTCAGGGAACTATCGAAGGAAAATCTGTCTGCTATTGTATCGACGATAGGATATGGAATAGTATAAAAACTGAGCTGGAGAAATTTTTTAATCAAGAAACGAAAGTCAAAAAATGTTGCTAGCACATTTTTTTGTATTATATAATCGTAATATAGCGATATAACAATATTAAAAACAGAATCTAAAAAAAAACATCTTATGAAATTATCAGCAATCAAAGAACTCCTAACATCCTTAGAAAACGTTAAATTTCAATTGGAAGACGGAACCTTCGTTCCCGAACACTTTCATGTAACAGAAATTGGGCAGGTATCCAAGAATTTTATCGACTGTGGCGGTACAATCAGAAAAGAAACAGTAGTGAATTTCCAGCTCTGGAATGCCGATGATTACGAACATAGGCTGAAACCTCAAAAATTATTACATATTATCAAGCTATCAGAGAGTAAGTTGGGAATAGCGGATTCGGAGATCGAAGTTGAATATCAATCTGAAACGATCGGTAAATATGATCTCGATTTTAACGGAAAAAATTTTGTACTGAAGAATAAAAAAACGGCTTGTTTGGCTACTGATGTTTGCGGTATTCCCGCTGAGAAACCAACGATTAAATTAGGCACAATCCAATCCTCTTGTTGCACACCAAATTCAGGATGCTGCTAAATTATCAGATGATGTACGCAAAACTAAAAAATACGATTTCGGAGATTTTATCAACTGCTAAAATCTCCGAAAGCAGAGCCGAGGTATTAAAACCACTTGTAGACTATATTCAAGCACAAGTGGAAAGGAGTGCCCCTATAGCACTCAATTTTATCTGTACACACAATTCGCGCAGGAGTCATTTATCCCAAATTTGGGCACAGCTAGCCGCTGCATATTATGATGTTCAAAAGGTCTGCTGCTATTCGGGGGGAACCGAAGAAACAGCGTTATTTCCAAAAGTTGTGGAGACATTAACGGCACAGGGGTTTTCTATTATTAAGATAGCTGATTCGAGAAATCCGATATATGCGATAAAATATGATCACAATTCACCACCTATCATAGGATTTTCAAAGCATTATGATTCACCTTTTAATCCAGCATCAAACTTCGCTGCAATAATGACATGCAGCAATGCTGCTCAGGGTTGCCCATTCGTGTCCGGTGCTGCAATCAGAATACCAATCACTTACGAGGACCCAAAGTTATCAGACGGTACAGCACGACAAGATGAAACATACAGGCAGCGCAGTGAAGAGATTGCCCTAGAGATGCTTTACATCTTTTCAATGATTAAAAAATAGCGAATGAAACCAAAACTAAAATTTTTAGACAGCTATCTTACGCTCTGGATCTTTTTGGCTATGGCCGCCGGAATCGCTTTAGGGGTAATATTTCCGCATATATCCTCTTTAACAGACAGCTTGAGCATCGGGACAACCAACATTCCACTGGCGATAGGCTTAATCTTAATGATGTATCCCCCTTTGGCAAAGGTAGACTATTCACTACTGCCCGTTGCTTTTAAAGATAAAAAGATCATCACGATTTCTCTGCTTTTAAACTGGATCGTCGGGCCTATCCTGATGTTTATCTTAGCTATCGTCTTTTTAAGACATGAGCCGGATTATATGGCGGGCCTAATTCTGATCGGACTGGCTCGGTGCATAGCAATGGTGATTGTTTGGAATGATCTCGCTAAGGGTAATCGCGAATATGCAGCGTTATTGATTGCATTAAATTCAATTTTTCAGGTATTCACCTATAGCTTCCTGGTCTGGTTGTTTATTAACATCCTTCCAAGCAAATTAGGCTTAGCAAATTTTAATGTACAGGTGTCTATTGGAGACGTTACGGAAAGTGTGTTGATATATCTAGGTATTCCTTTTCTTGCAGGATATTTAAGCAGAAAATTGCTTGTACAAACCAAGGGGCTGGAGTGGTATAACAGAAAGTTTGTACCTGCAATCTCACCGCTTACTTTATATGCCTTGCTATTTACGATTATTTTGATGTTCAGCTTGAAAGGAGACAAAATATTGGAATTACCATTGGATGTACTAAAGATTGCCATTCCATTGGTGGTCTACTTTGTGATCATGTTTTTTGTTAGCTTCCTCATGAACAAATCGTTAAAGGTTCCCTATGATAAAAATACAGCGATAACTTTCACGGCCACAGGAAACAATTTTGAACTCGCAATAGCGGTTTCAATTGCCCTGTTCGGCATACATTCTCCACAAGCTTTTGTTGGCGTAATCGGGCCGTTAGTTGAGGTGCCGGTATTGATACTTTTAGTCAGGGCAAGTTTATGGTTAAAAGGCACGTATGACTTGTATAGATAAGATAAAAGATTCCATTTTAATTTAATCTCGGTTTCTTTGATAGATTTTAGCTGTTTTATTTCCTTAAAGACCATCAATAAGATACCAACTCAGAATAATACCTATCACAAAAATCAATACAGCGACAATTGTTATGCTATTTGAAGTTTGGGTAAAATTCTCTTCTTCGATTTGTTTGTTCGTTTTGCGATACTTAAAGAAAGCGACAATAACCGTCAATGCACCAATGACCACAATGGAAACACCAACAGCACCAGAATGTTCGTGCTGGGTACCTGCAACTACATCTTTTTTTAAAATGAGCTCAATCTGACGAATAAATAGTGAAAACTTAACAACCACAAAGCCGAATCCCATAATCCCTAAACTTGTGCGGATCCAAGCAAGAAAAGTTCGTTCATTAGCAAGATGGTCATTTACCTTTTGTGGAGCATAATTAGACATTCGATATAAATTTTGATCAACGTTAAAAGAGTTATAAAATGCATTCTCTAGTCTTAAACAAGGTTGCCCGGCTGTGACTATGTTTTAGCACATTTTATTCACAGGTAAGCAAATTTTTTAAGGCTAAGACTTTTTTGTTTGTTCTTCAATAAACGTTGCAGAAGGTTGAAAAGTTTGAATAATATTCAATGTCCCTACCTTTTATATCTTTTTTATTAACGGCATACCAAAACCTGCGGACGAAGAGGGAATAAGTTTCCCTCCTTTGACATTATATCCTGACAAATCTACATCGTCTGAGGTACTTGTAACTCCTTCAATCGTCACTGTATTTCCGAGTCCTGCCGCTAAATGCGCCGTATAGTAACTCTTGAGAAGCGATCCCCAAGCATGGGGAGATGCTTGAGCTCCAAGTTTTATTAATTTTGGCATCAATTTTCTCCAATTCGTAAATCCAAGACCTTCGATATCCGTGAGGTGGACGTCCAGAAGTTTCTTTTCAAATAACGTAGTCAGCAAGTTCTGATCGGGATCGGCTTCACCATCCGCCAGCAATGTAGTTATACCTTCCGTTTTTAAAAAGCCTCGTAGTTTTTGATAATCCCCTACTGTTTCATGAAAAGGTTCTTCTATCCAAAAGAGATTTACCGCTGGAATACCTTTTAAATACTGAATAAATTGGTCTGATGTAAAACCGTTATTTCCATCAACTAAGATTCTGCAGTCAGGAAATGCATCTGCCACTGCTTTTGTAACGTCAATATCCCGTTGAAGTCCTTTGGAAAAAGGCATCCATTTATGCCCCCTTCCAATCTTTAACTTGAATTGCCTATACCCCACGCCGTAATCATATTGGCATTCTTCGAGTATACGGTCGATTCCTGCAGGCCGATCTGCAGGTTCTAAGTCATCGAAATAAATCATGCCACTATAATAATCTGTGATGAAAGGATCTTTACGTCCAAGTATTTCATAAACAGGTTTATTTAAGATAACTCCGGTAAGGTCATGAAGAGCTATATCGAAGGGAATATGTGTATCCTTGAGTGTACCGAGTTTCGAGGAAAACAAATCTGATATTTTCTGACCGATCAATTCTTCCGAAATTTGTTCGGCGTCACGCCTAGAGCCGCGAAGTGAAGCCCAGCCCATAGCTCCCTGATCTGTCCTTATAGAACATATTTCCACATCAGGCCCATAACCATGCAGGTCAAGACGCGCATTTTTCCCCACAAGCCGCGGATAATTCATCTTTACGGTAGAAAATTTGATATCCTTGATCTTATGATAGGATAGCTCCTTGTCATATGATTTACCATCAAGAGAAAATGAGATTTCATTTGCGTAACCTTTGTAAAACGCCGCTGAGGCAATACCGAGATTCAGAGCCTGAATAAATGTTCTTCTTTTCATATTTTATTTATTTCGATTATCCGATGTTTCCGGTAGAGACTTGCTTCCACTTTTTCATGAGCATAAGACCTAAGCAAACACATAACCAGAGCGTTACAATTAGTTTAAAATACCTATATGAAAGATACAACATACCTCTACTTATATATTGGCAGGCCGTCTCAATTACTTTACAATTTGTATCAATATTTATTTCAAACTATCACGCCGCGCACATTTGCCTTTGACAGTCTTAATCTACGAATCGACTTCGAAAAAGAATCTAACTATTTCAAACGGGTTACAGTTGCATTAAAATAAATTTTCCTTTATTTTGTCTATATGCGCATATTGGTAACAGGATCTTCAGGAAAATTGGGTAGTGTAACAGTACGGAATCTACGTCGGGCTGGACATGATGTTACGGGAATTGATTTATTAGCAAGCGGTACCACTGATCATTTATTAGATGTGCAGCGAGCTGAGACCGTTATTGAATTCACAAGTGGTTATGAAGCCATTATCCATACGGCAGCGCTGCATGGTAGACATATGGATTTGAATTATAGCCGGCAAAGTTTTATAGATACCAATATAACAGGCACATTAAATCTGTTAAATGCTTGTGTAAAGAACGGAATAAAACGTTTTCTTTTTACCTCTACCACCTCCATATACGGAAATGCTCTTGTCGATGCGGAAAAAGCAGTGTGGGTTACAGAGGAACTTATAGTCCAACCCCGTGATATTTACGACATTACCAAACAGACCTGTGAAGAGCTTTGTAGAGACTTTTTCGAAAAAGAACAGCTCATGACCAGTGTCTATCGCGTTGGGAGATTTCTTCCAGAACCCGATAATCTGATGCTAAATCATCGTTTGTACCGGGGGTTAGATGAGAGAGACGGCGCTGAAGCTCTTCGACTCGGTGCTGAGACCGACTTTACGTCGTTTCAGATTTTTAATATTTCCAGCGGTTCACCTTTTGAAATCGAAGATCTAACTGAATTAAAATTCGATCCATTGAATGTTATTGCTAAACGCATTCCAAAAGCGATTGAAATATATAGGCAGAAAGGCTGGAACTTTCCAGCATCCATTGATAGAGTATACAGAAGTGATAAAGCCATGCTATTACTCGGCTATAACCCAAAGTACACCTTCGAATTTCTGCTCGATCAACTTCCATAACTCTGTTTCCCAAAAAAATCTATATAAAATTCCCAAATCTTCCAGAATAGATTAGTATAAGGGTAATCATATCGAATAATGCGTGTGAAATGATTGAAATCCAAAGATTATTATTCAGTTTTTTATATAAAATACTCCAGTATAATCCTCCCAGGCAGGCCGCAATCACAGCAAATACATCTTGCTGCAGATGATAAAGGCCAAAAAGAATGCTTGTCACGCCTATAGGTAGCAAACTCCCCATTCCTTTAAACATTTTTTTTTCGAGCAGATTCTGGATACAGCCCCGAAATACAATTTCTTCATAAAATCCCCCAATAACCCATGCGGCTACAATTGTCATGACCAATCTCGGCATACTGCTCCTAATAAAATTGTACTCCGTATAATCTGGAACTTCAAAAAAATGTTTGATACTCGGAATATATACAATCTGCATAAACGCTACCCATGCCAATGCTGAGAGAATTCCTAAAAGGACGACACCTACAGTGAGGTTTTTCTTATTTAGTCCCAAATCCGAAAATGTCTTGCCTTCTCTCCTTAAAACAAGAAAAATTGCAAGAAAACAAATTACTGCATAAGAATAAAAAGGCAGTGGTACAGCGTGGGGAAACACGACAAGGAATACGATTAAGCTAATATCCGTAATTATTGATAATGCTTTACTTTTCATGGTTAAAATACAATCTAGCTATGAATTTCAAAAACTTAAGCAACCGTAACACCAAAGAAATGTCCTATTAATGCAGTCACTCCCATCGCTATTGTGCCCCAGAAACATATTCTACCTACTGCAACACCTACACTCGAGCCCCCAGTTTTTGCTGAAATCGCACCGAGAACCATTAGAAAAATAATCGTAAAACCATACTGTAGATAGACCATCTGCTTAATCGGAGCAAGCAAAGAAACGACAAACGGG
This sequence comes from Sphingobacterium sp., assembly GCA_022712315.1. Classification (GTDB taxonomy): domain Bacteria; phylum Bacteroidota; class Bacteroidia; order Sphingobacteriales; family Sphingobacteriaceae; genus Sphingobacterium. Next base: position 10,164 of record JALAGS010000107.1, read on the forward strand.
AGTAGCGCTCCAAGGGCAAATGAGCCGAGAGACGCCATTGCAGCTTGCAAAGGTTTGGCTTGTGTAATCTCATTGATACCCAATTCGTCATGTGCATGGGCGCCCAATGCATCATGTGCGGTCAGTTCACGTGCAACTTGTAAAGCTGTCTCTTGACTAACGCCCCTTCGCTCATAAACTTTGGCTAATTCCTGCAGCTCGATTTCTGGCATTTCTTCAAGTTCTTTTTTTTCCCGCAGGAGGTCGGCCTTTTCGGTATCTTCCTGTGAACTTACGGAAACATATTCCCCCGCGGCCATCGACATTGCTCCCGCAATCAGTCCAGCCAATGCGGTTAATATAATCGTATTACGCTCAGGGCTTGCCGCCGCAACCCCAATTACAATGCTCGTGGTAGACAATAAGCCATCGTTGGCACCTAAGACAGCAGCGCGAAGCCACCCAACCCGGTTGACATAGTGTTTTTCTAATGGATGGTGCATCTCAATCTGTATTTGTGAAATATGCTTAAATTTAGCAATAATATTAATTGAAAGCCACTGTGATATGACTTTAAGTCAACTGCTTATTCATTCCTTACAATTCCATAATTCAGTTCATTATTATCCGGTACTTTTCTTAAAACCGTACCTATGTTTTCCAAGAGCCATTTTTGACATCAGGCTTAAGAAAAAATACGCACAGATACTATTCCCCCCTGCTTTTTCAGTTAAAAGCCAGGGATCTGGAAAGAGACCTTTCCTCCGTTGAGGAAAGGCCTTAACCATCCCCCCACTTGCTCCGACTATCTTTCATATAAGACTTAAAGTAAAGGATCCAAATATTCTTTTACAATACGTTCTAAGTCCATTCCAGAGCCTCCTGTAGCTATGATAAAACCATTTCGGTCAATGATATAAACTCTTGGTAATCCTTGTACCCGATAGGTAATAGCAGTTTTGCTACGCAGTGCCTGCTGATCCCCTACATTGACCCAGGAAATGCCGTCTTCGACTGCAGCTTTCGTCCAAATCTCCCTATTAGTATCTAGATTAAAAGATATGATCTCTAGACCGCGTTTTTTATATTTACCATACAACATCGGTAGTTTCTTGTTGCTTTGTCTACAAGGTGCACACCAGGCAGCCCAAAAATCGAGTACAACAATTTTCCCTCGAAAATCAGTTAAATTCACATCATTATTCTTTAGGTCTTTGACAATAAAAGCCGGAGCCAAATCCCCTTTTCTAAGCTCTATTGCTTGAAGGAATTCCTTTAAAAAGCGTCCTGATCTACTGTTTTTTATATTCTCTGGGAATCTATCAAAAGCTAACTGCAAAGAATCTCTTGTCAATGATGTTCTTAGGAAATAGAGTTCCTGCATCAACGGATAAGAAGGTGTTTTATTAAAAATATTATGGACTCTCAACTGCCTAATGGATCGATAGTAACGATCCGATGCTATCCTCAAATCCCTCTGTTTGACTGAATCGGTTTCAACTTCAATTTTTTGATCGAGCGCGGCAGCTTCTTTCCACATGGGATCCAATTGCTTATTGATCGGAATGGCTTCAACCTGTGATCTCGAATTCAGCACCTCTATATCCGAAAAACACAAACTATCGCCTAATATCTTCATACGAATCGGTTCGATCCAAATGACTGTCCTCAAATTAGGTTTTGCCGTTAGTACATACAACGAAGGCTCTTCCAAAGTTCCTTTTATGGTACATTTTCCATCTGTAAGAATTGCAACATAGGAACGGCCGCCCTCATGAAAGCTGCTCAATTGGAGCTTTGCGCCATTGGAAAATCCTAAAAGATCAAATTGTATTTCGAAAGACTTACCTTTTTCTTGCTGAGCCAGACAAGCGAAAGGTAAGAAGAATAAAAAAAGAAACATTTTTTTTAACATCATCATATGCATATTAGTTTCATGATCAAAAATTAATATCCTTCATCTCCGGTCCGCTTAAACGCGTATTTCTAATAAAACCCGGCCCCTTAAAACGGTATTGAAGTCCGACTATTTCAGTTGGTGTATTTTTAATCGTCGTTGCATATACAGGTTTATCATTAATCCAAAATCTAATCTGCTGATTTTTACAGACTATTTTAAGTTTAGTCCATTCGGAAAGATCACAGCCAAATCCGCTGAGATCATCCTGTTTGCTATCCGTATAAAAACCACCAGCCGTAAGGGCTATGTCACCGATACAGGCAGTGTTTACTAAGGGTACAATGAATATATCGTTTTTAGATTGTAAGAGTACTTCCACGCGTTGGCAACTATTGCCACTGCCACCTGTCCCCGTTTTTATGTCTGTTTCAAAACTAAAATTATTGGTCATAACCCCTGTCATATTCTTTTGATTGTAAAATCTAACCGGCGGTGCTTCAGGGAGGAGATCGATTTTATAATTTTTTAATAGCTCTTGAGTAACGGCAATTTCATGTGGTAACGCGATTTCATCTTTTTTGAAATATAAAGGTTCTTTTCCCCAGGCTGCTTCTACCACTCCTAACCAGCCATCTGTTTTAATCTGTATATCATGTTCACGAACAATTTTATTCCCAATAATCAGCTTGGCTCTAAAGTAACCTGGATAATAATAAATAGCGGAGTGATGTTTGCCATTTCTATCCACCTGCATCTTGCGGCTGGTATCCCAGCTTTGTGCGATAAATACCGAATCGTTTTCATTTGCTGCCGAAGCATCATAATCAAATACGACTGAATTGGGTAAACCTTGTGTCAACATTGTCTTGGACGAAAACCGAAAAGTGCTACTATTCAATTGCTTCTTTTTTTGGACAAACCTATAACCAAAAAGTCCGACCAAGACAAGGACAAGAACGGATGAAATCGCTATAATAAATACAGGACCATACTTTTTTTGTGCGCTCACTTGTGGTTCAAAGGTGGATTTACTAAGTACCTGCGCCTGCGGTATCTCTTTCTGTGCGTAAGCATTGTGGAAAGCCCTCCAGTCTTCATAACCAAGATACTGTGCCAATGTATTTAATGTCGTCAGGGCAGGTTTACTTTGGTAATCAATCCTACCAAAAATCCGCTTCAACGTAGAAACGCTAAGTATAACTCCCGTTTTCTCCTGAATCTTGTCTGAAAGTTTTTCAAAATCGGCAGTACTCCAATTGGCGGTTTCACCCCATTCAAGTTTATTTTCAATGGAATTCTTAAGATGCTGAAATAATTCAGGGTGACTTGGCTTAATCATAATTTAATATATATCAGTATTTTAAACATCAACAATCGTCTTGAACAAACTTGAATAAACTTGACGCAAGGTTGAGCGCGTTGAAATAATGCCTATGCTCTAAATTTATCAAAAACTTTATTAACATGAAAAAAACATTTTTGATAGTCGCCTTAATATTGGTCGCTTTATTCCAAAGTTATGCGCAAGAAAAGAAAAGTAAGACATCAGCAGGCACAAACATCCCATTAAGCGCAGAAAAATGGGCCTTTCAGAGCGGAAAAGTCGATTTTTTGAATTTTAAAGGCCGTAGAGTAATGAAAATTGCTTCGGCATCTGGCCCGGTAGTGATTAAAGATTTAATTTTCAAAGATGGAACAATAGAGTATGATGTAATACCTGCGACAACGGAGTTTGCCAGCGCCATCTATTTTCATCGAAAAAATGAAAGAGAACAGGAGATTGTCTATCTGCGAGTGCCTAAAATGACCGACCCTTTTGCCAATGAAGGTATACAGTACTGTCCAATCTTAGACGGTGTCAACATGTGGGACATGTACCCCCAATATCAGGCTTCTGCAGCAGCCAAAACAGATGAATGGAATCATATTAAACTCGTCATTTCGGGCATGCAAATGCAGGTTTTTGTTAACAATAGCCTCAGATTGACCATCCCAAAGCTTGAAGGGCGCGAACCTACTGGAAGCATTGCCTTTGACGGCGACTCCTACATCAGCAATATTGAGATCAAACCCAACGAAATAGAAGAATTATCGCGTGTTGAAGGTGTAGACCTGACTCGCCATGAAATGAATTACATCCGAAACTGGTCTATAACCCAGCCCACGACTTTGGAAGAAGGAAGGGAACCAACAACTTTTGGTGACCTACCTAAAGACGAAGCCTTTACAGAAAAAATAGCAGCTGAACGATATGGATTGATAAACCTGACAAGACGCTTTGGTGCTGCAGAAAAACGCAGGATAGTATGGCTAAAAGCTGTTATTACTGCGAAAGAACCTACTTTTGCCCATCTCCAGCTCGGGTTTTCGGATGAAATATGGCTTTACCTAAACGATCAGATCACCTACGCAGACAAAAATATCTTTAGGCAGAACATGAAAAAATATCCTGACGGAAGAATATCGGTACAGAATGGAAATACCCGATTAAAGCTTAAAAAAGGTGAAAACCAATTACTCATTGGCGTATCCAACGATTTTTATGGCTGGGGATTAATGGCACGTCTGGAGAATATGGAAAATATTACTGCGATAGAACCTTATCAGGGAAAAAAACATTCCATTGATCATATTGATGGCTATGTGGGTACCTATGCGGCTGAAATCGATACGACATTTAAGCTGACCTTTGTACAGAAGGATGGTATGTTAATTGTAGAGGCCCCTAATCAAGAAAATGTAACACTCGATTATCTTGGAAATAATCTTTTTAAAATGGGGCTCGGTATCGAATTGCAATTTACGCCAGACCTGAAACAGGTGGTGAGAAAGGAGAATGGATTTGAGATGAGATTCATTCGGGAAAAATAGCTTAACAGAATGCAAACAACAGTATGACCGTGATCTAAAACAGCTAAGTCCGATCGAAATCGAGCTTAGCTGTTTATAAGTTGAATAGATTTTCTTAGCGTGTATATTTTGCTTTCAGTATCTTGATCTCTTTAGGTCCGATGGCCATCTCATCCTTAAGAAACTTCTCTACAGTACCGTATTTGCTTTTAATGCCATCAAAAAAAGCCTGCAACAATTCGGGTTTCAGTTTCATCTGATCTTCAATCTGTTCTTTGGTCATTCCAGTGGCTGCGACCATTGCATCGGTATAAGCGTTCATCTGCTTATTGCGGCTGAGGTATACATTAGACGCTAAATAATCTGCTTCGATAGTAGGATATGGGACACCAAGCACATATAGAATCAATGCGGTTTGCATGCCCGTACGATCTCTTCCCCCCGTACAATGATACAGGATAGCTTCTCCATCAGTAGCACCTAAAAGTTTGATAAATGCAGGTCGGTATCTATCCCCATAATAATTAACTCCATCGGCATAGAATTTCACCAAAAAGTCTTTTTGTTTTAATGCCTTAACCATATCTTGTGGATTAGGAAGGTTGTCACTACCCGCTGGACTCAAGGTATAATCTGTGTTGGCTACTAACCTGTCGGGAGCAGATTTGGCTTCGGCGGTGCCGCGTAGATCAACGACAGTATGTATCCTCTTTTTATCCATCAGCGCAACATCACTATCTGTAAGTTTATCGATGGCATCACTACGGAAGATTTTGCCCCATACAACATGCTTTCCATCATTTGTTTCATAACCACCGATATCTCTAAAGTTAACAGCTCCTTGAACTGGAAGCACGCGTTTTGTACTATCCGATAGCTGCCCAAATGCGAGCGCAGGGATGGTCCCTAGAAGGACCATCATCAAATTTGAAATTTTCATATGATTGTTTTAAACTAATTATTTAATAATATCCCATCTAATCCCAGCCTGCCCCCTACTGCCGTACACCTCACGGCTGCTAATCCGACGGCTATCTCCCATATACATGCTCACGGCCGAATTTGTCAGATTATTCAGTTCCAAAAATGCTTTTACACGTGCTGACAATGACACCGTTGCCGTGGCGTCTAAGGTAAAATTGTTGTCTGTCCACTTATAAAATTGAGGGCCCAATTTTTGATCGATAGTTTCAATTGACTTGCCTCTATAATTTCCGGCCAATCGTACCATTACGCCTTTACCTTCATAAAATAGAATGGCATTGAAGAGATGCCTGGATTGATTGGGCAACGCTGTTTTATCGAATGAGGGTTCGGCACCACCTACACGAGGCACTTTCGTTTCAGAGTCTACATACGAGTAGTTAAATTCGACACCAAAGTTCTTCCAAAAACCTTGAAGGAAATCAAATCTTCGATTTACCCCAAACTCCAGCCCGAATAATGTTGCTTTGTTCAAATTTTTTGCTTGCGATATGCGGTAGTCTTTCCCGTCGATAGTCTGCATGCTGATATCTGTAAATATCACATCAGAAATATCCTTATAAAATAATCCTCCTGTCAAAATCCCAACATTCTGAAAGAAATATTCTCCCATGAGATCAAAGTTGTTGCTAAACGTCGGCTTTAGCTCAGCATTCCCCCGACTGATGGTTGCGGGAGTAGAGGATACATCAATTGATGTTCCCGGTGTCATATCCCCAAAATTAGGACGCACGAAGGTCCGGGTAAAAGCTCCTCGCAAATTTGCATCTTTATTCAGTTTGTACTTGAGATGAAGCATAGGCAGTAAGGCATTGTAATTGTTTTCAATTTCTGAATCTACAAGCTGGTTGCCGGATGCAGTAGGCTGTACACGTTTTCCATGTAATTTGGTCTTTGTATATTCGTTGCGCAAACCAGCCACAACCTTGAATGTTTCAGAAAGATCATAATCAGCCATAATATACCCCGAGGATACGGTCTCCTGTCCTGTATAAATCGATGTGGCACTCATTGGATCTGTTTTATCAATAAAGCCATTTGCCTGCATAAATTGTGGACTAAATAAGTCCAAGATTTGATTTTTAGTCAGTGGATTTAGCTGGAAGGAGCTATAGTTACCATTCAGACTACCGAAGAAAGACGTTCCTTTGGGAAAGTTTTGTGTCTCGAGTGAGGCTAAGCTACGTAAGGGAGCAGCATTTTCAACACCGAGCGCGGCACCCGGCAGAAATACTAAATTGGAGCCAAAGAAATTGTCTCGATCTTTATGCCGGTACTTACCACCGAATTTAAACTTTAACGCCGGCGATGCTTCAAGATGAAAATTAAGCTGGGCTACACGATCTCGCTCACTGTTATCCAACTGCGTGATGACCAATTGTGTTAACTTCAGCTGACTAGGATCCATGACCTCATTGGCATCTTTGATTCCGGGATCGAAATCCAAAGGGGATCCACCGACAGCATTAGGTGAATCAAATCCCCAATAGCGCAGTCCGTCATTGGACAAATTACTGAATCCGCTTGTAATCTGCTGATGGAAAGTCGCTATCGGTAGTCCTTTGCGGTCGCTTGCCGGTGGGGTTTTAAGATAATACTTTGATTTGTGATCGCTGACACTCCAGTCCACTTTAGCAATCCCCGAAAGTTGATGTTCCCCACCTATTTCACCTCCATAGATTGCCGTCTGATAGTGTGAGTAACGGTTGTTATATTGATAGCGTTTCTTATTATAATCTACATAGGCTTCGTACACCGGACGGATATCGTCAAATTTATTGAACATAGCGCGGAGGAATAATGTATGACCGGGAGCAATTTTGTAATCCGAGCCTAAATTTATCCCCTTGGTCTGACGTTCTCCGATATAGCGCTTGAGCATAACCGATCCAATAGAATTCCTTTGCTGTTCATTGGCCAAACCTGTATTGTAGGAGACATCAAAAGCATCTGATCCCCATTGCCTCGCCCATGTTGCTGCCGACAGCATCAATCCCAATTTGTTATTTAGAAAGCGATCTCCGTAGACAAGAGAACCGTTATACGTTCCGTTTTTACTAAACGTATTATATCCTCCAGCCCCAGAGACACTCAATGTACGTTTGCTCGGGGAAGTTCTGGTTACAAAGTTGATCGATCCACCGATTGCGTCGGCCTCCATATCAGGTGTTATAGCTTTAGCGACTTGTACATATTGGATGATCTCAGATGGAATTGCGTCCAAGGGCATAGAGCGATTACCCATGACATTTGGGCTTGGAAGACGGCTTCCGTTGAATAAAACTGAGGTCCAGGCAAATGGGGTACCTCTTACCGTTGCAATATCAGCTTCACCGTGATTCTTGGCAACTGCAACACCTTGCATACGTTGTACCGCTTCAGCTGCATTTCGATCCGGCAGTTTGCCAATTGCGTCAGCCGCCAATACATCCATTATTGCTACAGCCTGTTTCTTGATGCTGAACGCTTTAGCTTGCGAGGGGGCCATCGTACCGGAAACGATCACTTCCGCCAAAGTACTACCATCACCCACAGCCAATTCAATTGGCGAAATCTCGTTGATACCTCGCTTTAAACGAATATCGAAGGTACGTGTCTGATAGCCTATATAGGATATCTGCAGCGATACCATACCTGTATCAGGGGCTGTTAATGTAAAATCACCCTGTAAATCTGATGATGTATTGCCTTTGAAAGAGATCGCGACAATCGAAGCTCCAGGCAATTTCCCTGAACCACTCTGCACCGAGGATTTGATCACTTGACCATAGGTCGGTATAAACCAAGGAAAAGTGAACAACAGTGCACTTACCCCCTTTTTTAAACTTAGCAAATTTCTGTTCCTAAATTTGGTAGACATTGGTGACATATTTTTTTTCTGCAAAGATTATATACAGACCAATGCTTTTCGACTTCCAAAATTTTAGGGACGTCCGTCTTCTTTTTTTGTTCAATAAGCACCAACAACCACTGCAAACCAGCAACTTACACTGATTACAGAATTGTTATCAAATTATTAATATTAAAATAACACAAGGATCTTAGCTTTGAATACAATTGAACCGTTACTGCCATGATGAACTATATCATTGTATTGGGTCTGTTTCAAGCGATATTGACAGCTCTATTTCTCTATAGCACCAGGTTGCGAAAAACTACCGACACCTTTTTATTCGTACTGGTCCTATGCATCGTTGTCCATCTGTCCATTAAGTTTATCATCTACCACTTTGTTGATGAACCCAATGTTCGCAAAGCCATGAACACATTTATAGGTTTCTTCTACACGCCCATTGTATATCTTTTGGCACTCAATGAGGCGAAGAGAAAAAAAAATATGATTTCCAACTGGTACCTCTTTGTCCCGATTTTTATTGTAACCATTGGTTTTTTCTCCACCGCCACCGTACTATACGCTGCGCCTGCCCAAGGCATAGGAATACTGCAGCTTTATAACCTAGCATCTGCTCTTACTTTTATGCCATTTGCAATTATCTTATCTGCCAAAACGCTGTACTTTTCATACCGAAATCTGGCTCCCTCCGGTACACGGACATTAATCACACGCATATCTTCAATCCTTCTCGGTTTGAATTGCATCGGTTTAGTTTACTATAGCATCGGTAATAACGATATGTATGGTCGAGATCCTTTCATCAGATGTCTTGCCTATGCATGCCTTGCAATCATATGCATTCTAATAGGCCAATACAAATTTAAAAGCATCGCCCATGAAAATGCTGTCCAGAAAGTATTCGCCAATCTTAATCCAAATGAAGAGCCTAAAGAAGAAAGTGAACCCGATCTGGCCATTCTCCATAAAACGGATCAAAAAGAACGCAAGGAAATCCTAACCAAAGAACGTATGGCAGAAATCTGGGATAAGCTGGAAACAGGGATGAAAACGGAGAGATATTATAAAGATAATGAGCTCACATTGGAAAAACTCGCACAATTAGTCCACGAAAATAAATACTATATCAGTGAAACGTTAAACAACTACGCCAATAAACCTTTTTATACTTATGTAAACGAATATCGGGTATGGGATATAAAAGGTAAAATAGAACGATATGCTACAAATGAACTGGATATCAATATGCTTACTATAGCGTATAGCGCAGGATTTAACTCAAAGTCTTCGTTCAATAAGTATTTTAAGGAAATGACTGGACTTACTCCAACGCACTATTTCAAAATGCTCTCGCCAAGTAAAAGCATTTAACTCATCGGCTTATCCTTACTTCATCATTTGTCACAGTTCCCGTAATAAATGTACTGTTTTTATCAGCTTTACCACAACATTAACATATGGAATAGCTAATTTATTCGCCTTAATTTTTATAATACGGAAACTGTAACAGACGATATCTGAGCTGTGGCAATGGAAGTAATTATGACTGAAATAAGAATAAAAAGAAACCGCAACTAAATCATAATCTAATCATTAACCTCCTTTAAAAATTTTCCTGTACTATCAAAAATCAAATCTTTACCCTCAATTTCAGCCTCGAAGCTGACATGATTTTTAGCATCCGTAATTTTTGCTGCTTCTTTGATATTTTTATGCGGGTAGTTTTTGGTTACATAAGCTCTTGCATCAGCCGGAAGCTCAACTATAGTTATTTCAACTTCGGTTTCAATAATATGTCCTGACGGATCGATGAGGACGGAACAATTGGTTTTTCCCTCCTTAAACCCAGCTTCATAATTCCCTTTTTCTTTTTCCCATTTTACGGACTTCACATTGGGGTATTTCTGTTGAAATGCCGATTTAATCGCTGCTGGAATTTCCTTTTCTGAAACCTTTTGGGCATTGGCCAATGATACAGTTACCATCAGAGCCAAGATAAAAATTAACCTTTTCATGTCGTATTCTATTAATTATATTCATAAAATTCCAAAGTGATTTAGAAGAAATTTAGAACCGAATACTTTTCGCCGACATGAGCGCATATCTTCCACCAACAAAGTAATCCCTATCCGTCGGATCTATTTGATATGATTTGAAACTTTTTAAAAAAATAAAGGACTAATAAAAACTGCGAATAACCGTAAACAGCATCTTCTACGGGGATAGTGAGTATTCTGACGCCCATAAAATCTTTCGGGTTATAGTTGACTATTGGCGATTCCAGCCCTGTTCCGGTCAGTATACCATTAACCGGTAAAAAACCTAACATCAGCAAAGTAAAGACCAGAGAAGCCTGGGTGATCCATTGTACCCGGAGCACAAAATGAAAGATCAATAGTGTAAATATCGTAACAAGGGCAGTCACTAGCGTATAGATACGGTCAGCATATCGAAGCGCGACAACCGCACATATAATGGTACTCACAAAAACCACGATGTTATTAAAAGCACTTAGCAATTCTAAATTGAAGAATTTGTCAATACAGAAATAGGTAAAAATGCAGGAAAATGGAATAAAGATAAAAAATAGCCATTCTTCTAAAGGAAGGCCTGCGATAATCAGACCAATCGTATATTTTGTATCAAACCACCACACCCCACGGCTGGTAAACCAAATATCCCAGGCAATAAAAAACACGGCAACAATACCTGATGCCTTAAAAAATGGGACAAACTCACGATTAAATCGCAGTCGCTTATCGAAAGATGCGACAAAGCAGACAATTACCGTAAAAAATAAGATAAGCGCATAAGTATACTGCATCACGTTTTTTCATTATTACTATACATTTTAAAATATTTAATTGGCACATACAAAAAGCCGAAACACTCCCCTTCTTCCT
>JALAGS010000108.1 GCA_022712315.1 Sphingobacterium sp.
ATGAAATTAGCCATCCATTTTCTGTCTTAAATAGAATCCGGCCGTACCTTAAATCTTCCTCATTAAAAAATTCGATAGCATCATCCAAAGTAATCAATTCGTCCTCAGCCAACGGTGTAATTGATACATTCTCAATAATTTCTTCCAATGATTTTTTTGATGGATAATAAGCATAACTATCCTTCTTTTTGAATAAACAAGTATACCCATCTGCTTTTAAATTGATCAACTCCTCTCGTACCATAAATATGATGTTTTTCAATAAACCGTCAAAGCACCCGAATAGTTTCCAACACTTCAAATAAATTTTATAGGACTAATAATCAATAAAATAGGACAAAAACACAATTTACCACTTCATATTTTACTAAAAATGTTAGTAATTTTGATTAGGCAATTTTCTTGAATTTTATTGAAAGTCAAGATCTTAACCATTGTCGGAAATTATATGGAACGGAATATTGTGCATTGTGATCTCGATACATTCTTCGTATCGGTTGAACGGCTACAGAATAGTAAGCTTTTAAAACAGCCGGTCCTCATTGGTGGCACGGGTGATCGAGGTGTGGTAGCTTCATGCTCTTATGAAGCTCGAAAATATGGCGTACATAGCGCAATGCCCATGAAACTAGCGTTAAGAATGTGTCCTGAAGCCATCGTGGTACGAGGCGATTACGATCAATACAGCAAATACTCCAACATAGTCACAGAGATTATATCAGAAGAAACACCAAGCTTTGAGAAGGCCAGTATTGATGAACATTATTTGGACATCTCCGGTATGGACAGATTTTTCGGTTGCTGGAAATGGACACAAGAGCTAAGAAACCGCATCATGAGAGAAACGGGGCTTCCGATAAGCTTTGGACTGTCTACCACCAAGACAGTATCGAAGATCGCAACTGGTGAAGCAAAGCCCTGTGGAGCGCTACACGTAAATAGCGGAACCGAAAAAGACTTTTTGGCACCCTTATCCATTCGCAAAATACCAATGGTAGGTCAAAAGTCCTACACATTATTGAGGAATATGGGTATCTCCAGAATTATAACCCTACAACGTATGGAAGTTTCTACCATGCAAAAAGTATTGGGTGAAAATGGGATAAGCATTTGGAAAAAAGCCAATGGTGTTGATGAGAGTCCTGTTTTACCCTACCGTGAACAGAAAAGTATGAGTAAAGAAACCACCTTTCAAAATGACACAATTGATATGGATATCTTGAAAAAGACGCTCATTGGCATAGTTGACATGCTTGCATTTGAACTGAGAAAGGATCAAAAACTTACAAGTAATGTAACTCTTAAAATAAGGTACAGTAATTTCGATACGCATACTCAACAGATAAAGATAGCTTATACCAATTCTGACCAAAAGCTAACGGAAGTTGTTTTATCACTTTTTAAGAAATTATATAGTAGAAGGATGCTTATCCGTCTTATCGGTGTCAAATTCTCAGGATTGATCTATGGTTCCTATCAAACCGATTTATTTAATGATTCTGTAGAAGATGTAAATCTCATGCAGGCGATGGACAAAATAAGGAAACGCTATGGGACGGAATTTTTGATGAAAGCCATCTGCGCTCCTATGCCAGAGAAAGGAGGTCGGTATGCTCCTAAATCTTCATAGTTACTATAGCTTGCGGTATGGTACTTTAAGCCCTAAGGAACTTATTTCAGGAATGCTTGCCAATGGCTATGATACAGCAGTCTTAACGGATATAAACAATAGTTCCGGCTCATTAGAATTTATCAAAGAGGGGCTAGCAGCTGGTCTCAACCTTTTAACCGGGATGGAATTTCGTGAGGGTAGTCAACAAAGGTTCATAACTATAGCAAAAAATAAAGAAGGTTTCAAAGAAATCAATGAGTTCCGTACAAGGCTCAATATGGAGAATCGTCAAGTTCAAGAACGGAGTCCAGAATTTGATAATGTCTTTGTCATATACCCATTATCCTCAGTTGGCAAATTTGAGTTAAGGGAATATGAGTTTATTGGCATAAAACCGTCAGAGCGGACGAAAGTCATGTTAATGGAAAAGCGGACTATCGAACGCTGCGTTATCTTGGCGCCGGTAAGTTTTAGAAAAGAAGATTATACCCTTCACCGGCAGCTCCGTGCTATTGACAACAATCTGCTTATCTCCCAACTTGATAGTGAGCAGGTCGCTCCTGATGACGAATGTTTTATATCCAAGGCAAAGCTAATGAGATTGTTCGCTGAGCTACCTTTGATCTTAGCCAATACCAATAGGTTATTGGGCCAATGTTCTTTTAATTTCGATTTTACAAGTGTAAAGAACAAAGCCACTTTTACAGGTAATCGCTATAATGACAAACAGCTCCTACTTAAATATTCAATGGACGGCTTTCAACGGAGATATTCAAAAAATGACAAGATTGCCATTGAACGTATTAAACGGGAACTGGACATTATCGAAAATCAACGTTTTTCATCTTACTTTCTGATAACCGATGATATTTGTAGATACGCCCGTTCCAGACAGTTTCATTATGTAGGTCGTGGATCTGGTGCGAATTCCTGCGTAGCATATTGCCTTGGAATAACAGACGTGGACCCTATTGCATTGAATTTGCCTTTTGAACGATTTCTGAATCCGAAACGGAAATCACCGCCAGATTTTGACATAGATTTCAGCTGGGCTGAACGAGACGAAATGTACGATTATATCTTCAATCGTTACCAGACAGGGCATACCGCTCTCATGGGAGCTATGAGCACGTTTCGTTCCCGTAGTATCCTTCGGGAACTAGGAAAAGTATATGGTCTACCTAAAGCCGAAATAGATCGTCTAGTTCATGAACCTGAGCACCTCCTCAATAAAAATGAAGTGACAAATACGATATTGAGCGTTTACAACAAAATGGCGGATTTTCCTAACCAACGGACAATCCATGCCAGTGGCGTATTGATTTCGGAAGAATCTTTAACCTGTTATTCGGCGATGGATAACCCGCCGAAGGGACTTGCGACCATGCAGTTTGACATGTACCTAGCAGAGGATATTAATTTTGAGAAATTTGATATCCTGTCACAGCGTGGCATAGGACACATCAAAGACTGTAAATCCATTGTCCGTGAAAACTTAGGTAAGGTAATAGACACTGATAATCCCAAACGATTTTTTGGGGACGCCAGAATTGCGGATCAGCTCCGCTCGGGCGATACGATAGGCTGCTTCTATATAGAGAGTCCTGCAATGAGACAACTTATCACAAAACTCAAATGCGATGATTATCTAACTCTGGTCGCTGCATCAAGCATTATCCGGCCAGGTGTTGCGTCCTCAGGTATGATGGCAGAATTTATCAAACGGCATCATAATCCAAGCACGGTTATCTATCCACATCCTGTATTTAAAGAACAGCTTGAAGAGACATACGGAGTAATGGTATATCAGGAAGACGTAATGAAAATTGCGAACGCCTTCGGTGGACTGGACATGGCAGATGCCGATGTATTGCGCAGGATGATGTCAGGCAAGTATCGAAGTAAAGATCACCTGATCGAGATCGAAGACAAGTACTTTAATAATTGTAGAGAAAAAGGATACGATGAAAAAATCAGCCGGGAGATCTGGCGGCAGATGGAAAGCTTCGCAGGATATTCTTTCAACAAAGCCCATTCAGCTTCTTTCGCTGTTGAATCTTATCAAAGCCTATTCCTAAAAACATATTTTCCGTTGGAATTCATGGTGTCCGTTTTGAACAATTATGGTGGCTTTTACAATCGAAAGGTTTATGTGAACGAAGCTCGTATTTCAGGCGCAAATATCTGCTTGCCTTGTATCAATAAATCCAACTATAACACAGCTATCTTTGGAAAAGATATATATCTTGGATTCGACTGCCTCCAAAACCTAGAAGGCAAGTTAGCCACAAAAATAGTCGAAGAACGGCAGCTTAATGGTGAATATCATAATTTGGAAAATTTTACTAAAAGAACCGGCGCCGGATTGGAGCAATTGGTGATCTTGATCCGTGTTGGTGCTTTACGATTTACAGGTGATAGTAAAAAGCAACTCCTTTGGCAAGCGCATCTACAAATGAGTAAACATAAACCTGTGCCGGCAGGAAATTTATTATTCGAAACAGAATCCCGAAAACCGATTCTTCCGCCATTGGAAGAAAATACATTGGAAGATTATTATGACGAAATCGAATTAATCGGTTTTTGTGTCACCGGCACCTTATTCGATCTTGTTAAAAGTGACTTTCGTGGGGATGTTCCTGCAACTGATCTTTGTCAATATGAAGGAAAAACACTCCGTATGGTTGGGGATTTTGTTTGTGAAAAATTCGTCAAAACTAAACGGGGTGAGCTTATGAAATTTGGAACTTTTTTAGATTCGCATGGAAAGTTCTTTGACACTGTTCACTTTCCCCAAACGTTGAACCAATATCCCTTACGAGGAGCGGGGATTTATTTAATCGAAGGAAAAGTAGTAGTAGAATATGGTTGTCCTTCTATTGAAGTGCTCCGGTGCGCCAAAATGCCTTTGAAAGCTGATCCACGGAGTGAATAATATAAAACAATTTATGATACATTATGATGCGAAGATAGATATTACGTTTTTGAGAAAATTAAGTAATCAAACAATTAATAACTGTAGCGTTTTCCTATTGCAGACCGTATTACTAATTAATCAAATACACTATAATTATGAAAAAAGCTTTACTATTCTTAGGGATGATTACATTCCTATTTTTTTCATGTGACAAAGAAGGGGGACCCATACCAAGTGACAATAAACTTGAGATCCAGAAAGATGGCGTGACCTATGTCGATGAAAGATCAATTATTCTTCCGCCAGGGGCATATGATGGGCCCAGACTTATATATAATACTCCATCTACGATTAATCCAAATGGAATTAAAGAAAGCATCCGATTTACATCCTCGCCTTACAAAAAAGGAAATCGAAATAATAAAGAATTCACCTTTAATATATACTTTCCTGTCGAGGGCGGTGTTAGCTTAAACAAAAAATATGAAATTAAGCCAATTAATGGAAAAGAAATATTTAACATTGAGAGAGATGGAAGAATTTTAGATCATGAAAAAGATTTGGCATATATTCGATATACCGAAGATAACAAAACTTATCACTATGGTACTGGGTATATTTCATTTACACATTTTGATGATAGCGGTTTGAAAGAAAATATCAAAGGTTCTGGAATAATAGAATTCTCCATCCCAAATGAAAATGGAGGTAGAACATCTTTGAAAGGAACATTCAAGTTATAGAAAATAAAAAACCACTATTGGATTTCCCCTAATAGTGGTTCATTATAAAACCTAATTATGAAAGATGATTTTTTTGAGGTTTTTCTATTCAGCCAACTTGGCTAGTCTGACAGGAATAGGATGACCAAGTTGGTTTTTTGAAATCTCCATTCCATTCACAAGTATTTGTGAATAACCTTTAGAAGCACCAGAACTCTCAACTTTTAATTTGATTGATATTTCCGCATATCCTTTGACCACTAATATACTTTCTGCATAACCATCACTTTGCGGAGTAAGATTTCCAAAAACTTTAAGTACTTTCTCCTTTAGGCTATCTTCATCTACTATATCCATATGCTTAGGAAGGTCAAGATTCGAATTATTTTGAATTTCTCTTTTACCTTCTTCGTTTACATAATATAAATCCAGATCACCTATTCCCAAGGATGCTCCTTTTGACTCAAAGATATTATTTCCATCTTCGTCTGCCAAAGCTAAACGCACTTCGCTATAAACATTTACACTGTTAATTCCTTCTTCCTTCTTGCACGAAAATAATGTGAGAAGTATTATCA
>JALAGS010000109.1 GCA_022712315.1 Sphingobacterium sp.
AATTATTAACCTAAATTTATGAAACTAGTAGACAATATTCAAGAAAGGTGCCAATGTACCTAATACCCCTGTTTGTTTAACGATTTTTAACGCTTGTTCTAAATGGAGTAATAGGGTGTTCTATTTTCGGCGTAAATCTGGTTAAATTTCAAACCTTTTGTGAGGGACATGCGTTTATTTAAGCGAAAGATCACTGCTTATCTCGCAATGGATCATAAACTGTTTAAAAAAAAGTACATGTCGTTAACATATCTCTATCAATTGGAACACTATGATAGTCCTTTTTGGGCTTTTGCTATTCATGATGGTCATCAGGTTGATGAGCGTTTAATTTCCCATTTCAATATTTCGGAAGACGAACGATTGCGCGAGGAAGATCCTTACACAGCCATTTTGGCAGAGCTCCCGTTTAATCGATTCGTGTCAGGAACTTCCAGGTTTCAGCTGGATCTGAACAGAAAGCAAGAAGATGCAATTTATCTGAGGCCCGAACAGTCATGGGGAATGCATGTATGGCGATCTGATTTGCCCGATGATTTAAAAAGTCAGTTATATGCGACTTATGATCGGGTGTATGATGAAATCAACCGGGAAATTGAGCGTACTATTGATCGTTATGGTTATTTCCTTGTATACGATATCCATAGTTACAATATGCGGCGCAATGGACCAGAAACAAATTTGGATAACATGGCTAATCCGCAAATTAATATAGGGACATCTCATAATCATGATAAATGGCGTAAGCTGACGGATCAGTTCATAAAGACTCTTCAGTATGGAAAGGATGGGCAAACTTATGATGTTCGCGAGAATGTGAAATTTAAGGGCGGGTTTCTTTCGGCATATCTGAACGATAAATTCGGCGATAAGGGCTGTGTTTTTTCTATAGAGTTCCGAAAGGATTTTATGGACGAATGGACTGGGGAAGTATATCCACAAAAACTTCAGGAATATAAGCAGCTTCTCTTGCAAAGCATAGAGACCGTAGAAAACTATTTTGCCTATGAAAGATAATGCTAAACAGCTCGCTGGTATTCTAAAGAAGATCAAAAATAAAGAGGTTTTCCATGTACAGATCCCTCCAAAAAATAAATTGGTTTTTAATCAGGTTGTGCCTTACCTCTTTTTGTATAGACAGTTTTTTAGTCAGGATCCCATGCTTTCGGAGCTGGTCAAATCAGAACCGGCTTATTTTAAGGTGAGAGATCCGCAAATGAATGTTTCGGAATGGATCGCTCCAATTCTCAATCAACTTGTCGAAGAGTTTGGCGCCTGTTTGATTATTGAAGCTTGGGCTGCATCTGCAGCGCAGGAAGAGGATATCCAAATTCATATTGCGCGAAAAAATGTACAGGCAATTGCGCAATATCTCGGTAAGCAATTGAGCACCGAAGAATCGATCGCCAAGGTTGAGATCTTAACAGATTCCAAAACAAATGCCACCCAAAGTTTATCGCCATCAAGTGTACAGTTAGATAATCTGAATACCAATATATTTTACATGGGGCTGGAAATAAAGCCAAAGTATTTACTAGGTGTAGATCAGCAAATCTTGCCGATAGATCTTCGTCATTTCCGTGAAGCCATATCAAGGAGCCTATCTAAAACATTCTTTGAATTCATTCGTATCCATACGTTATCTAAACCTACTGCATTTAAAATAAGCCAGCCTAAAAAGATGCTTCCTCTGGCTTGGGAGATTGATCAAAAATTGGCCCGGGAAAGCCAAAGGTTTGATTTCCTGTTATTGATTACTCCGACAAATTCCTATGACGCATGGCTTCAGTTTAAAAAAGGCAATTATCGAAAAACACCTGTTTTTCGATATCGCCCTATGCCGATAGACCCGGATATTATCAAGAGAAACCTCTATAACTTGCATATCGAAGATTTATTTGACCCCTCTATCGCTTATTTGTTTCGTGACAAACGAAAGGAACTCGATCAGATGATGACGATGCTGAGTGAAAGGGGAAAAGAAGGTTTCTTATTGGGAAGCATGCAGGTTTTTGGTACAGTCAATGAAAAATTGTTGGAAAAGGCCCAGGCGATTCTGACAATTACTACAACCGATCGAGAAGTGAGAACGAAAGAGGAGGATATTGTCTATGCGGAAGAGTTTGCTAAACTGGCTCAAGAAGAACTGGATTATTTGAAAATCCAAGACCCAAATTTTGGAACTACCGTGCGACTTCGGGATGATATTTATGGGGTGATGGTCAATCAGGGTGTGCTCAATATCAGTAAGCAGTATAGTTTGCCGCGGAATAGGGTAAAGGCACTCATTCAGCATGAGGTGGGTACACATATAGTCACTTATTACAATGGGAAACAACAGCCGTTCAGTCTTTTCAGATTAGGGGTTCCCGGTTATGAGAAACTTCAGGAAGGTCTCGCTGTACTTGCCGAATATCTGGTCGGCGGACTGACAAACAATAGACTACGTATTCTGGCAGGTAGAGTTATCGCCGTACATCATATGCAACAAGGCAATTCATTTATTGATACGTTTTCAGTTTTGCTTGATAAATATCAATTTTTGCCCGAAACAGCTTTCCAAATGACGATGCGTGTATACAGAAGTGGTGGGCTTACCAAAGATGCATTGTACTTGAGTGGTTTAATCGAATTGACTAACTATATCAAAAGTGGGCGAGATCTATCGCTGCTGACCATGGGAAAAATTCGGGAGGATTATATCCCGATTGTCGAAGAACTGATGTTAAAAGGTGTATTGAGAGCTCCGGCTTTAACCCCAAGGTACCTAACGGAACCGTATAAAGAGGCATTTATACAACTCAAAAAGAACAATAATGGAATATTTCAAATGATTCAATAATCGAATATTTTATATGAAGATAGCATTCGTGATTAACCAAACCCATAAAGAAACAGCGCGTTTCACGACAACTCTTTTGGCCTTGAGAGCCCATCAGATGGGACATGAGATTTATTATATCGGCTTGGCTGATTTCTATTATGAGTCTGCTCATATTGCTGCCCACGTACGAAAAGTGCTTCCTGGCCAGAAGCTTACTACGACCAATCGCTTAATGGAAGTATTAAGGGGAACAGAAAAGACTAAAATGTTTTTGGAAGAGATGGATGTTGTCTGGTTGCGATTTGATCCAGTGCTGGATATGGTTAGCCGGCCTTGGGCAGCAGCCTCGGCACTGCAATTCGCATCGCTCTTAAAAGAAAAAGGGGTATTGGTTATCAATGATCCCGATAGTCTTGGCAGGGCGAGCAATAAGTTATACCTTGAAGGATTTGATGAATCTATCCGGCCAAAAACCATAGTAACTAGAAATTATGCAGATGTCGTCGAGTTTTTTGAACAACAGAACAAGCTTATTATTTTAAAACCTCTAAAGGGTTCAGGTGGTAAAAATGTATTTTTGATCAATAAGGATAATCAGCAAAACCTAAAACAAACGGTAGAGGCTATCGCGCGTGATGGTTACGTGATTGGTCAGGAATATCTTCCGGATGCTGCACGTGGGGATATTAGATTCTTTTTATTGAATGGAGAGCCTATTTCGATCAACGGGAAATATGCAGCTGTACATCGTGTGCAGCAGGGTGATGAGATTCGGAGTAATGTCCATCAGGGTGCTACGACCCAGGCGGCTGTTATCTCACCGGAGCTGCTGCTGATGGTAGACAAGATTAAGGATAAATTGATTCAGGATGGAATGTATTTTGTTGGCCTGGATGTGGTAGGAAACCGTATCATGGAAATTAATGTTTTTAGTCCGGGAGCACTATGTCAGACTGAAGAGATTGTACAGGAGGATTTTTCAGCCTTTATTATTAAAAAATTAGAGGAGAGAGTTGCTTTCGGACGACGGGCCTAACGACAGTTAGGCTCATGGGATTGCTTTGCCGAAATCGGAAGGAAGGCTATAATAGCTATTTGAGGTAATTATGAATTTGAAATGAATTACCTCGATTAAATTCTTGTTATTTTTGAAAAAAGAAAAATATGCTGATTATAGATTCTCCTTCCGACAATGCTTATTTTAACATCGCATCCGAGGAATATTTATTAGGTAAATATCCCAAAGAAGATATCTTTCTGCTCTACATAAATGCTCCCTCAATTATAATAGGTAAATTCCAAAATACCCTGGCTGAAATAAATCTTGATTACGTCAATGAGAATAATATTAAGGTTGTCAGGCGGATGTCGGGAGGCGGTGCTGTTTATCATGATACTGGAAACCTTAATTTTTCCTTTCATACCTTATTGGGGAATCATGATTTTATGGATTTTTCAACCTTTACCCAGCCGGTAGTTTCCCTATTGAATAAATTGGATATACCCGCAAAATTAGAAGGAAGAAATGATCTGTTGGTCGACGGGAAAAAATTTAGCGGAAATGCTAAACTCGCCAAAAACGGCAAAATGATTCAACATGGCACCATACTGATCGATTCGCAGATGGAAGTGCTAAGTGATGCCTTGAAGGTCAACCCATTAAAATTCGTAGATAAAGCTGTAAAATCAAATCGCGCACGGGTCACGAATTTAATTGGATATTTGCCTAGTGGTTTTACAACCGTTCATTTTAAAGAATTGCTCATTGAGGAAATGAAACTGGAGAACCCCGAAGCTAAAATTAGCACGTTTTCTCCTGTGGATATCGAAAATATTGAAAAGCTGATCAAAGAAAAATACGAAACATGGGACTGGAATTTTGGTTTTTCTCCAAATTACAATTTTAAAAAAGCAATTAAGATTCCCGCGGGATTTATCGAATTACACCTGGATGTACACAAAGGATATATTGAACGCGCTAAAATTTTTGGAGATTTTTTTGCTTCCAAATCGATCCATGAAATCGAAAATTTATTGGTTGGGAAAAAGCATGAATTGGAGGAGATTGATCTGTTGTTACGGTCCGTTGATCTAACGGCTTATTTTGGTCAGGTCGATGCTTCTGAAATTCTCACTTTGTTTAAATAGAAAATATTGTATTACCCTATGGGGTATAATAAAAAAAGAATATGCCTTGGAATCCGGACAACTATAATCTATTTAAAGACATTCGTTTTAAGCCATTTTATGATTTGGCCGAACTTATCGTCGGAGATACCGTACTGCATGCTGTAGATTTGGGCTGTGGTACCGGCGAACAAACAGCTATTCTAAGTGAAAAATTCGTTGAAGCAAATTTTCTTGGGATAGATTCTTCAGCAGAAATGCTTTCTGAAAGCCATCAGCTTGAAACTGAACGTTTAAAATTTAGACAAAGTTCAGTCGAAAAATTCCTTGCTGAGCCAGGCACCTGGGATCTTATTTTTAGCAATGCTGCCTTACAATGGCTGGAAGATCATCAGAGTCTTTTCCCTCAACTGATTTCCAAGTTAAATGCTGGTGGGCAATTAGCGGTACAGATGCCTTTTCAGCCAGAAAATATCTTAAATAAGATTTTATTTGAACTGGGGAATGAGGAACCTTTTCGTACATATCTAAATGATTGGAATAGGCCATCGTCAGTATTGGATATTGATGCTTACGCACAGCTGCTGTTCGAGAATGGCTTGGATCAATTGGATCTTTCGCTCCGTGTGTATCCTTTGATTGCTACTGATGCTGATACACTTTACAGCTTCATTGCAGGCTCCGCTTTGATTCCCTATATTGAACGATTAGCAGAAGATAAGAAGGTACTGTTTATTGATGAGTTCAAAACTCGAATCAATAAACATTTTTCAAAATTTCCGGCCATTTACTCTTTCAAACGTATACTATTATACGGGCGTAAAAAGTGAGTCTATGATAAGCCAATCAGATCCGACCAATGAGCATGTGCAATGCGAGCGAGGTCCAGCGGATTTAATACCATCTGAAGACCTCTTTTTCCTGCGCTTACTGAAATATGGGTTTCTAGTTGAGCGGCTTCTTCAATGAACGTTGGAAATTGCTTTTTCATTCCAATGGGAGAGCAGCCTCCACGAATATAGCCGGTGACCGATAGGAGATCTTTCATGGGAAGCATCTCACAATTTTTATTGCCTGAAGCTTTTGCTATTTTTTTTAAATCAAGATGCGCGTTGCCAGGGATGACAGCCACAATATAGGGGTCTTTGTTTCCTTTTAGAACCAAAGTCTTGTATAATGTTTCAAGAGATAGACCTAAGGTTTCGGCAACATGCTTGGCACTGACGTCCTGTTCATCAACTTCGTATTCCCGCAGATCATAACTTATTCCAGCGGTGTCCAACAGGCGAACGGCATTTGTTTTACTGGACATAGACTAGCGCTGTTTTTTCTTGTTGAAATACGCCGTGATGGCATCTAAAGAATATGTGTTCAGGCAGTTATTTGCCTGAAGGCCACCTTTTTGAGCGACTAACACACCATACTGCATGTCTTGTAGTCCCTCCGTACGATGGGCATCCGGATTCACAGATAGCAGTACTCCTTTTTCTACGGCATAACGGTGCCATCTCCAGTCAAGATCCAGGCGTAAAGGATTGGCATTTATCTCAATCACAACTCCATTTGCAGCACAAGCATCGATGACTTTTTTAAAATCTAATGGATAGCCCGCTCTACTTAACAACAGCCTTCCGGTAGGATGTCCTAATATTGTTGTGTATGGATTTTCGATCGCTTTAATTAGTCTAGTGGTTGCTCTTTCTTCATCCATTTTTAGATTGGAGTGAACGGAAGCAACAACAAAGTCGAATTTTGCCAGTATCGCATCAGGGTAGTCCAATGAACCATCGCCTAGAATATCGGATTCAATCCCGCGGAAGATCTTGAATGGCGCCAATTTTTCATTTAATGCAGCAATCTCCTGCCATTGTTCTTCTAATCTTTCGATGGATAGTCCGTTAGCATAAACTGCCGTTTTCGAGTGATCACAGATTCCCAGATATTCGAGTCCTAACACATCTTTACAATGCAGGGCCATCTGTTCGAGACTATGGACACCATCACTATACGTAGAGTGATTATGAAGTGTGCCTCTGAGATCCCTATATTGGATTAGTTTTGGTAAGCTGTGATTTTGGGCCAGTTCTATTTCATTCAATCCTTCACGTAGTTCGGGTTCGATATAATCCAAGCCCAAGTTGCGGTAAATCGCTTCTTCACTGGAAAGTGAAGGGAGGTCTGGAAGTATATTAAATAGGAGATCCAAGTGTGCAGTAGATCCGGTGCTAAGAATCAGGTCACGATAAAAATCATTGATATTGCTGCTGAAGACTTTGAAAGTAAAGCCCAGATCATCGGTCAGTTCTATGGAGTTTTCTGTTTTTTCGACTAAGGTATATGCCCCTAAAAATTTCTCTACACTATCGATATGCTCAGAAATCAAAAGATCTACAGTGCTCAAAATTTCGCATTTTCTTCTGAAATCACCTGTGAAAGACAGTAGGGAAGCCGGAAAATGCGATTTAAGGTCATTGAAAAAGCGTTCTGCCCGCGGAAGCACTTTTGCATATAAAAACCATCCTTTGTTGGAGATCGAAAACTCAATCGATTTTTTGATGTCTTCTTGGGTTTTAAGTCCAAATCCTTTCGCTTCAACAAGACGGTTTTCGTTACAGGCATAAAGCAGTTCACCTACACTTTCGATCTCCAGTTCTTTCCAGATAATCTCGATCTTTTTAGGACCGAGCCCCTTAATGTTTAACATTTCAACAATACCCGATGGCGTATTTTCCATAAGGGTCTGAAGCTCTTTAAAAGTTCCGGTAGCAGCCACTTCCTTTGCTTTTTCAGCGGTGCTTTTTCCTATGCCGGGCTGCGCACTCAATTCTTCGAGACTGGCCTCTACAATAGGGAAAGGCAGCTTGTCCAACTTAAACGAGGCACTCGCTATGGATTTTGTTCGAAAAGGATTTTCATTGTGCAATTCCATCAATTGGCTGCATAATTTGAAAATTTTTGAAATCGCTTTATTGTCCATCGTGTGCTGAATTGTTAAGCTACAAATATCTTAAATTTTAGATCAAAATAACAATTCAAATGAGGATATTCTAGCGTTAAAATATGTGAAATAGCCATTTTAACTAGCTATTTCTCTCGATTTCCTGAAATTAACAACAAAGTGACAAACGAGTGCCTGTTTAGCCGAACATTTTGGTTATGTTTGCCGTTTTTGGGCTTTAAAATCGATGCTTTTTTTGAGGATCTGAAAAAATACCCCTATTAAAATTGGAGAAATATCATGATAGCAGACATTAATGACAAAGAAATCAGTGGGCTTTATAAAACAGGTATTATTCAACAGACTGCTTATTGGTCTGCAGTAAAAAAAATGCAAGGCATACAGTCGAAGGCATTTAACTTTAAATCCAAACAATCTGATCTCTATGTCGGGGTCGACGACGATACGTATTTTATTGGCGATTTATTGATTATAATACAGACCATAAATCAAGAACATTGCATAGCCTATGTACCTTATGGACCAGAGATCGAACCCTCAGATGAGAATCAAGGTTATTTTTTGGAACAGTTATCGGAGAGTTTGCGTTCCCATCTGCCGCCAAATTGCATTATGATACGCTACGATCTATCCTGGGAGTCCCATTGGGCTAAAGAGGATGATTGTTATGACCTTCATGGAAACTGGTTGGGGGTGCCCGAAAAACGTATTCAGGAGATGCGTTTTAACTTTAATACGGAAAACTGGAATTTTCATAAAGCAAATACAGACATCCTTCCTTCCAATACTATTTTTATGGACCTTAGAAAGGAAGAGGATATGCTGCTTGCAAATATGAAATCCAAGACGAGATATAATATTAATCTGGCAGAACGGAAAGGGGTGCGTGTGCGTTCACTCGGACTGGAAAGTTTGGAAATTTGGTATGAGCTTTATAGGCAGACAGCTCTTCGCAACAACTTCTTTTTACATGATATCAGTTATTTTAAGATTGTTCTATCCGCAAGGGCAAATGATACCTTATCGCCTGCAGATGTCTATCTTTTAGTAGCCGAAGTGGATAACCAGCCTCTAGCGGCCATGTTTTTGGTGATAGCAGCAAATCGGGGGACTTATCTATATGGGGCTTCTGCTTCAGAAAATCGTAACTATATGGCAACTTATGCTTTGCAATGGCGCGCAATGCAGCTTGCGAAAGAAAAAGGATGTACAGAATATGATTTCTTCGGCGTATCTCCACAGGCCGATCCTTCACATCCTTTATATGGACTTTATCGGTTCAAAACAGGCTTTGGTGGTGAAATCTACCACCGCATGGGCTGTTGGGATTATCCGCTGGACAATAGAAAATATCAATACTATGCTTCGATGGAGTTCAAAAACCAAAGTTATCACTTGAGTTAGGGGTTAGAATACTTCGCCTAGGGTAAGTCTCACGCCGCGGTGATTCTTGCTGATCCCATAGTCGATGCCGATATTGGTGCCTGAATTTTTGTTAAACTTGATTCGCGCACCAGCACCGGTGCCGACATTCCAATCCTCAAACATGCTGTTTTTTGGCCCATTTAACGTGGTGAAATTCATAAATGCAACAAATCCAAATAAGCCATTCTTCGTGATATCGCGACGGTATTCCGTTTCTAAATAATAAAGTGATTTACCCCGAAAACGGCTGACGGGAAAACCTCTTCCTGAACTGTTGTATGGATCCCATCCTAAATTGGGAAGATCAAGATAGGGAGCTTTGCTATTAAATACAGTCCAGAAAAAACTTCTTACTGCAATCATATTTTGTCGGTTTCGGTCTTGGGTGAGCCTGTGGTAGCGTCTCACTTCAAGAAATAATGATTTCCAATTCTGATCACTACCTAAAAATGTCGGATTTACGCGAAACTGTAAATTGGCATAGTTACCCGACCAGGTATTGATCGAATTGGCCCGTGTATCATAGATTAAATTGAAGCTCACTCCTGAAGACATGGTATTATCTTTTAAATCTGTTCCATAAGGGTAGGAGGTGTATTCTTCCAACGGGATACTGCTTGTCGACTTAATATTCATTCGATAATCCAGATCATAACCAATGCCCATAAATAATCCGCCATGAATTCTTTTTAACGCATGTTGGTATAGCCGAAAGTAGGTGTAATCTAAATTAATCTGTTGATCGCCATGATGCTCTTTACCGATTCCCCAGGTTTCGTGTGGATACTTTAATAGTCGGATATCTCCATCAATCACCCACGAATTCTCCTTTAACCAGATGTAGGAGCGTATGGGAAGTCCAAATCGCTTACCAAAATTGGTATAGGGCGTAAAAGTCATTTTGGACATATAGGTGTCTGAGCGATCGCCCAAATAAAATCCTGCAGTTGTACTTGTAATTAAAGCATGACCACCTCCGGGGACATTTGTTGAAAATGGTAAAAAAGAAAAATAGATTTTTTTTCCTGTGCTATCAACGGATTGCGGTGGTTTGATATTCAGTATTTCCTTGCCAATGTCAATGAGATCCCTTTGTTTACTTGTATCAGCGAGATGTTTGGTAGTTTCTATCTCATTTACGGGCCGTTGCGCATATAAGGTATCACAAAGTGCAATTAAAACCATCAAAATGGGCAATTTAAAAAGAAAAATATATGCTCTATCGTCGTGTGTCATGAAAGAATGCAATCTAATAGGAATTAGACAGAATAGCAATATTCAAACCAATAATTTATTCATTCTGTCACGTTTTGGCTATATAACGGATTGATTGGAAATTCATTCACCTAGAAAAAAATAGCATTTACCGATTTTAATGTAATGTTAATCTAAATGTAATGAAATCGATATATCACTTGTCTTAACTTTGAATCAGAAAATAAATAAAAAAAGTACGCAACAAATTTAGGCGGTGCGCGACAATCAAATAAGAAAATATACTAATACATTATAAAATTGAAAAAGATATGAAAACTTTAGTAAAAACATTTGTAGCAGCAGCAATGATTGCAATCTCTACTTGCTCAATGGCTTCTGTTAAACCAGAAGAACGCAATTTAATTACTGCTGATTTGGCCATCGATGAATACGTTGGTGCAATGACCGAAGGTCAAGTAGCTAATTTGGATAAGCTTTTTACAGCTGATTTTAACCAAAAAATTTGTGGCAAGCAAGATTTGCAACATAGTCGTCTTGAGATGATTGAGTTTTTGAAAAAACAAAAAGGTATCAAGATGAACTGCAAAACAACAACCCAGATCGTTGAAGAATTACCTGATTATGCAATCGCGAAAGTTACGATGCAGTTCGACGGTTTTGCTAAAACGGATCTGATCACGCTTGTTAAAGAAAACGGAACCTGGAAAATTTCCAAATCAGTAAACTCTTATAAATAGAAATTTACAGCAGAAATTGGTTGATTAGAATAAGAAAGGGGTTACTTAAATAAAGTAACCCCTTTTCTTGTGGAGCATATCAGATTCGAACTGATCACCTCTTCGCTGCCAGCGAAGCGCTCTAGCCAAATGAGCTAATGCCCCTGCTTTGTTTGGTGTCGCTAAGATAGTACTTTTTTAGAAAAACATAGTTTCTTTTTTATTTTTATGCAGTTTTTTCTACACTGTATCCAGTTGCGTTTTTTTGATCACCTACTTGCAGGCTAATAAACGATTTTAATCTGTCCAGCTAAATACTTTACAAGCTTGTTTATCCTGTTGAAAACAAGTGAGTTTGACCAATACGGTGTCTTTCTTATCAATATAGACTGTTCCAATTTGCCTTCGCGAAGACCTGTTGCTGAAACTTTTTCTATAGACGTATTATTGTTTTTCTGTTAGAAGCGCTTCTGTTCGTTTTATCTGACCTTTATCTTTCCAGGCATCGTGTCCGGGAATCACCATGTTAATTTGGGGATATTTTGTCAGCAACCTCGCTAAGGATGGTTTCCAGGATTTTACGTCTCCGTCAGCCGTAAACCCCAGGTCTCGAGCTTCCGAACTTTTTATAAAACAGCCTCCGTCCAGGATCTTATATTCGGGAAACCAAACAACAACGTTGTCCATGGAGTGTCCAGGACCAAAAAAGTTCAGAACAAAAGACTGACCACCGATTTTGTAGGTTTTATTGATGTCAACAAGATGAGCGGCTTGCGCTTTGTGATTTGCCTTTAGTAGATCATTCGTCATTTTTGTTGCATAGGTGGGAATCCCAATGCGATTGTAATAGGCAAAACCACCTGCACGGTCTTCGTGCCAATGTGTTGCGTAAACAGCAATGACAGGTAAATTATGTTTTTGTTTGATACTATCCAATAAGGGCTGGTATTGGGTAGAATCCCATGGGGTGTCAAAAAGGATAACACCTTTTTTCGTGATTAAATATACGGCATTAGCTGCATATTTGGTGCCGTCAAAGGTATTAAAGGTCGTGTAGAGATATAGTTTCGAATTAATTTTTTCTATTAAAAGAGGCTTCTCCTGCGCCTGTACTGCTGGAGAAAGACATAGAAAACCAGTGCTCAAGCAAAAACTAACAAGGAGAACACGGATATTGGCTGAAAAAAGTGAGATCATATTTTTTTAATGTTATTGCATTAACGTTGGAACGAAATGAATATTGCTTCTTCAACGTTTGATTAAAATATTTTTATATTGATTGCACAAAATCTTCACGATAAGGATTGAACGAATCGATCAGTTCTCCTTCCTCAAGACATTCACATCCATGAATCAGATTTGAATAAATGATACACGAATCTCCTGCCGTCAAGATGCTGTCAACACCATCAATATGGTATCTGAATTTTCCAGCACTGACATAAGAAATTTGCGTATGTGGATGTTGATGAAGTGCCCCGATGGCCCCTTTTTCGAAACGAACTTTCATGAGCATGAGCTCCTCATTAAAAACGAGTATCTTTCGCATGACGCCTTCGCCCAAGTCTGTCCATTGCTGTTCGCTGTCGTGTAGGAATATTTCGCTCATCTAATTGTTGTTTTTGTGAATTTTTCGATCGTAAATCCTTTGTTTTTCAATTATAGCAAATAAATATGAATTTATGGTCAGCATATAAATATGCTTTGTAGAATTTGATCAAAGACGCAGAGAATTAAACCCAAATGATTCAAATAACGGAAAAAACAGTTATTTTGCGCTGGGGCAATATGGATATCCAAGTATGAATTATTTCGACAAACTTATCACTTTATTACGTGAAGAACAACAATTTGATAGATTACAGCATGAGACTTTGTTATTGAAAAGTAGTTTGAATGAGCGACGGATGCAAGGCGTTACTTGGTTTCCGATTCAGGTAATAGATACTGAGCTTGGAAGAGGGGATTATTTGTCTGTTAATTTAAACAGAACCAATCATTACGACGTCGATCACAAGTTCCGCTTCGGTATGCCAGTTTCCCTATTCTCGAATCATGATCCCGAACAGGACCGAATAGATGGCATTATATCCTCCATAGGTAGGGACGGGATGCGAATCTCATTTCGTGTGGATGAACTGCCTGAATGGAGCAGGAGAGGGAAGCTTGGTATTGATTTATTATTTGATGAGTATTCTTATCGGGAGATGTTCCATGCGCTGGAGAAAGGCAAGGAATTGAGTAAAGACACAAAGCAGGGTGGTTTCGTGAGGAAGTTAATCGGAGAAGAATCGATTCCAATGGAATCCAACGAGGGGTTCTTTGTCCACCCCAACTTGAATGTCAGTCAGAATAAAGCAGTTCAGCAGATCTTGGAAGCTGATACAGTGGCACTTTTGCATGGCCCACCGGGGACTGGAAAGACAACAACATTAATACAGGCCGTGAAGGCGTTGTTAAAACAGGACAGCAAGCAGCTGTTGGTTGTTGCACCTAGCAACACGGCAGTTGATCTGTTGACCGAACGGTTGGATGCGGTTGGAGTCGCGGTAACAAGAATAGGTAACCCTGTAAAAGTTTCCGAGCATCTCCAGGAACTGACACTCGATGCAAAAATTGATCGACATCCTGCAAATAAGGATATTAAAACACTTCAAAAGCAAGTGCGTGCCTATACCGAGATGGCTCAAAAATATAAACGTAGCTTTGGAAAGGCGGAGCGTGAGCAGAGAAAGGCATTGTTTGATGAAGCTCACCGGATCCGGAAGGAGGTCGATCAGATTCAAGATTTTATCAGCGCAGATGTTTTGGACAGATCGCAGGTAATCACTGCAACTTTGGTTGGATCAAATCATGAGGTTATTCGAAACCGTAGCTATGAAACAGTCATTATAGATGAGGCTGCACAGGCACTGGAGCCTGCTTGCTGGATCCCCATATTAAAAGCACATCGACTTGTTTTAGCTGGCGATCACAATCAATTGTCGCCTACAGTAAAATCCAGTAAAATAGCTGGTCATGGCTTAAGCCATACACTATTTGAGAAGCTGGTAGATCATAATCCGCAATTAGTTTCTTTGCTAGATGTGCAATATCGAATGAACGAACAAATTATGCAATATCCTTCCGTAGCGTTGTATGATGATTTATTGAGAGCGGACAGTGCAGTCGCACATTGGAGCATAGCGGGAGATTCTGAGCCCGTGTTATTTATTGATACAGCGGGAGCGGGATTTGAAGAAACGGAAATCGATGGAGCAATCTTCAATTCAGGGGAAGCCCATTTTTTGACATCTCATCTGAGCGCCAATATTGGTTCTTGGACGGCTTCCTTGAGCATCGATGAAAGCCTGAGCATCGGCATGATCGCGCCTTATCGGAGACAGGTCTCGTTATTACAGGAAATATTTGAGGTGGGGGAGGGACTGAAGCCTTTTGCTGATCTGATTAAAATACAGACCATCGATAGTTTTCAAGGCCAGGAGAAAGATATTATCTATATCAGTTTGACACGAAGCAATGCCGAACAGCAGATTGGTTTTTTGTCTGATGTCCGCCGGATGAATGTGGCAATGACCAGAGCTAAGAAAAAACTGATTATAATAGGTGATAGTGCCACAATCGGTTCACATCCTTTCTATCGTGAATTTATCGCCTATACCGAAGCAATCGGGCATTACCATAGCGTATGGGAATGGGATATTTCAGCGATATAATGCATAAAGCCATTTCCCTGGAAATGGCTTTATGCAGTTTATTTCACCGTACTAAAAACGGTTGACTTCGTTAACACAACGTTTGATTATGAAGTGAACTTCATCCAGTCTGTGTTCTCGTCATAGTTCATCAGTGGTTCGGCATTATTATTATTTGATAATTGGCCTACCAACATATAAATGTCCATGCTAACATGCTGACGTGTTATTTCGGTCATCTTATCATTGAAACCTGCATTGTTAATTTGTAGAACATATTGAAAACAAATAACGCGGGCGATTATCTTTCCAAGAGTAACCAGTTCACGCTGCTTAGGCTGGAGCGGAAAATCAAAATTTAAGATTGATGAGAAAAATGGGGCAGCGAATTCAGTTCCACTATATTTTTTTAAAAAAGATAGTAAGTTGACTTCTTTAGTTTTACGCATAAGTTTGCCGATGGCTTCAGCCACTTGCGAATAAAGCATCTCATTTGATCCTTCAAAGATTTGGAAAGGTCTGCTGTCAACGAGGCCACGGCCTGCAACATGGTCCAATCTGTAGCCATTTGCACCTGCTAATTGCACACATATCTGCGCGGCTTCGTGCATTGAGTCTGTCACAAATGCTTTCACACTATTTGCATCTACACCATGTGCGGAAAGGTCATTATTGATGGAGCTAATCGAGACGCTGTACGAACACATTGCAGAACACAATGTAAATGCTGCCTGTATGCGCGACAACTGAAACTTAACGGAGTCTAATTCATTTAAACTAATACCTGCTACACGGCGTTCTGAACAATGTCTCATCGCTTCGTCCAACATACGTTTGATAAAGCCCATCCCCATGCCTGGGAATTGGAGTCTGCTGCGGTGCAGGGTATCCAGCATTAGTTTAATACCTGTGCTTTCTGGGTTTAGTTTGTGATCCGCAGGAACATTGATGTCAATATTATTAACACCGTAAGGGATTGCATATAGGCCAAGGCTATTGTATTTTTTTGTGACCACTATCTTTTGTTCTTCAGAAGCATTCTCCGTTACAAAAAAGTCTATATCCCGTACCAATTCTCCATTTTCATTTTTCTTACGTGCTGTTACGAGCCAAAAATCTGCCGCGCCAGTAAGACCCTGCCAATGTTTCTCCCCCTTTATAAAATACTTATCATCCTTTTGTTCGTAAGATGTTCGCATATTGAGTGCGTCACTGCCGTAAGCTTGTTCGGTAATCATTAGTCCTCCCATGGCTTGATTTTCCAGAAATTGCTGGAATATCTTCTCCTGAAGTAATGTATTGCCATATTTAGCAAAAGGCTCCAAAAATAAGGCAATATTAATTCCGAAGATCAGCGACAGGGATAGTGACTCATAAGAAGCGGCTGCAAGTACCCCCAAACATTCTTTTACATGAAGGCCTCGACCACCGTGGTGTTTGGGGATAGCAACCGATAAGGGTTGCATTTTCATGATCTCAGCTAAAAACTCAGGCGGTAGCCCGCGCGTTAGACTGATCGAGTTGTAATCATATTCTTTATTGAATAAGCTTGATAGCCTAGTTTTAAAATCCGCAATAAACAAATCAAAATCTTGGGTTATATTGTTGTGTTCTGAAACCTTAAGCATCTTTAAAATATGTAATTAAATGATGTAACAATGTCGATCGAAACAGAAAGAAGAAAGAGTGTCTGTTGAACTAAAATTCTCTTTTGTTTCAATCACTTACACAAAATTAACTGCAATCAATTTGATTCGCTTGTGTACTTCAGTATAAAAGATAGGACAAATCGTGCATGTTGAAAATCTAAGTTGCTCTGTTTCGATAAGAAGTAGGAGAAACACCAACGATCTTTTTGAAAAGCCGTGAGAAGTATGAAGGGTCTGAAAAATCCAATTCATAACAGATATCTGCAATGCTCTTGTTGGATTCAAACAATAGAAATTGACTGTGCATAATCAGAACTTCAAGAATGAGTTCCTTGGAAGATTTTTTGAATACCGAAAATACACAACGATTAAGATAGTTTGTAGATACCGCGAGTTTATCCGCGTAAAATGCGATGTTTTTTTGCTTTTTGAAGTTTTTGTGCACAAGCTGTTTGAACATCATCGCAATTTCCTGCCTCCGATTGAGCGCTTGATTGGAGGAAGAGAGTTTGATGATTTTTAAAATCGCCGATTTTAATAGATTTTCAAACAATTCTCTATACGGTAAGTCCGAAAGCAGTTCATTATAAAGCAATCTAAAAAGCTCTTGGAGATCACTGCTGTCTTGGGCAGTTAAGTTAAGCAAGGGTGAGATATTGAAGATATTCAAAATCTCTTGCTCCCGAAAAATGGAGGTCATCGCATTGTCGTTGATTAAAACGCAATGTCCTTTCGCAGATTTATCGACAGACTTTATGGTGGATATATTTCCGTAATTGCTGATAAGAATTGCCGGAGCCTGAACGACATATTCTTTGGCACCGATCTGATGTTTGAAATACCCTTCAGTTATATGAACGAGGAGATTATAGCCCAAGAAAATTGGTGGGGTAGGAAACTTAATGTATGGAGCGATTTCACTGAGCTGAAATATTTTGATCGGCGATTGTTGATAGCGAAGATGCTCCAGACTACCTGTCATAAAGCGATCTACAAATTCACCTGCATTTACCTGCTTTTCCATTGTCAATTATTCGTATAAAAATTTAGTATACTACAGCTTCTGAACCTCATCTATTGTTCTATTTGTAAATCGTGCACCCAAATTATATTCCAAAGTTAGTGGGATAAAACTGGTTTATCAATTTTAACAAATGATTTGCTAAAATAAAGCTTTATTCTTAGTTTAGTTTTCTGCAGTCGAAATAGCTTGATGCTGAGTGGCTATATTTTATAATTATAAACCGAATTGATATGAAATCAGTGCTCATTTTTATATTAACCCTATTCCTTTTCAAACATACAATTGCACAGACTCCGTTGAATTATTGCAACGATCGTATACAAACGGGAGCCGAACAAACTGAGCGTTATGTTCCTTATTTAATGAACAAGCGTGTTGCGATATTGGGCAATCCATCTACAGTTATTAAAGGTCGGCACCTCGTTGATAGTTTAATCGCTCGAGGTGTTCAAATTGTTCGAATCTTTGGTCCTGAACATGGTTTTCGAGGGAATGCAAGCAATGGAACCGAAGTAGGGGATGAGATCGATCCGACGACGAAAATTCCTATCGTGTCCTTGTATGGAAACAAGAAAAAGCCAACGGCTCAAGATCTAAAAGATGTCGATCTATTTATCTATGATGTGCAGGATATGGGCGTAAGATTTTATACCAATATTAATACACTGCGGGATATTATGGAAGCCTGTGCTGAAAATGATAAGGAACTCCTGATTTTAGACCGGCCCAATCCGAATGCTTATCTGATTGATGGACCTATTTTGGATATGGAATATAAGTCAGGTATCGGGCAGTTCCCCATTCCTATTGCACATGGGATGACTACAGCTGAATTTGCACAGATGATTAATGGAGAAGGCTGGATGGCTACTCAAAAGAAATGTAAATTGAAGATTATTCCTGTTGCAGATTATAACCATAGCATGCTTTATAGACTACCAGTCAATCCTTCGCCTAATCTGAATACGGAACAAAGCATACTCTTATATCCAAGTACCTGCATTTTTGAAGGTGTAAAAGTAAATCATGGCAGAGGGACAGATTATCCTTTTGTTATCATTGGTAGCCCAATTTACAAGGGCATATATGATTTTTCATTTGTTCCTGTCAGTAAAAAAGGCATGAGTGAATCACCGCTTTTCATGAATGAAAAATGCTACGGAATAGATTTGCGTAAATACGATCTGCAAAAGCTTGTCGCTAGTAAAAAATTAAACTTAGCATGGATTATCGAGCTTTATCGAAATTCTCCGGAAAAAGACAAGTTTTTTGATCAGTCATTTTCGAAACAGATTGGAAGTATCGAAAAGCTCGTGGGGGTAGGTTTATTTCGTAAACAAATCGAAGCTGGTAATTCAGAAGAAGAGATCCGAAAAACCTGGGAGCCGGGGCTAAGTAATTATAAAAAGATGAGAAAGAAATACCTTATCTATCCCTAATACAATGTCTACATAATCTCTAAGAGAAAATAATGAATAGCATAGCTATTTTATAGTGCTAAAGAATAACCTATCATTCTAAATAAAATACACCGATGCTTGGATTGAAATATGATTGGCGTCCGATTATTATCCTACTTTTTGTTGTAGGTGGCCTTTTTCCATTACGGGGACAGCATCTTGCTCGGGGCCTAGACCGCCAAAATAATACATCTTTTTCCGCTATCAGTTCAAAACCTGCGTTGAGATGGAAATTCCAGACGAAGGGAAAACTCTTTTCTTCGCCGGTCATTTGCGGCGATATCGTCTTTATAGGGTCTTGTGACAGTAATCTTTATGCCTTAAATAAAACGAGCGGCGATATACTATGGAAACACAAAACAGGGGGTGAGATTCGATCGACTGTTGCTGTTGAAGCTTCAATCGTATATTTTTTAAGTGCTGACGGATACTTATATGCACTAGATATCCTTACAGGACGAGAGCATTGGCGATTTTCAACCAATGGGGAGAAGAGTTATGATGTTTGGGACTATTTTCATTCATCACCAGCTGTTGCAGATGGTGTTGTGTATTTTGGATCTGGAGATCACCATATCTATGCCGTCGATGCTAAATCTGGAAAACTTGTTTGGAAATTCTTGACGGGAGGAATTGTGCATGCAGCACCCACGTTGACGGCAGAAAATGTTTACGTGGGCAGTTTTGATGGCTCTTTCTACTGTTTAAAAAAAGATGGTAATTTGCAATGGAAATTTAAAACTGTTGGTGAGCGCTATTTTCCCAAAGGTGAGATTCAGTTTCACGCCGTGATTGCTGACAGTATAGTCTATTTTGGCGCCCGGGACTTTAACGTGTATGCGCTTGATGCCAACCACGGTAGTGGTATTTGGGTATATCATCAACCGGGAAGCTGGATAAGTATACCAAGTGTTTTTGACCAAAGACTTGTTGTAACCATGTCGGATTCCTATAGTATACTTGTCTTAAATAAAATGGATGGCGTGAAATTGGCTGAACCTAAGGTGCCTTTAAACACGTTTAGCAGTGCTTCGATTGCTGGAAATGAAGCTTTTTTCGGGACGCTGGATGGCGTAATCTATAGATTGAACATAAAAAATGACGAGGTTTCACCTGTTTTTCAAACCGAGTCGAGCAGCAAGAAAAAACAGCTATTTTTCAATGAAGAAGGTGTGCTTAACACCGATCTGCAACAGAAATATGCGGATGATATTACCCGTTTGTTTGCCGATTATTTGCAGATGGGAAGCGTCTTTTCAACAATATGGATCGAAAATAACTGTCTTTATTTTGGTTCCGCAGATGGTGCTATCTATGCGGTGGAATAGCAAGATTACGCGCTGTCTAAACATGGTAACAGCATTTATTTTCTTAAAATTTTTTCCATTGATTTGCCCTTGGCCAGTTCATCGATCAACTTGTCCAGATAACGGACTTTTTGAACAAGTGGGTCTTCAATATCCTCAATGCGATAGCCACAGATGACGCCCTTGATTTTCGAAACATTCGGGTTTAAACCTGGAGCTTGTTTAAAGAAATGCTCCAAGTCAACTTTGTTGTCAATTTGCTGCTGTAGCGATGCAGGGCTATAACCGGTTAGCCAACATATAATTTCGTCGACCTCCTCTTTCGAGCGTCCTTTTCTTTCAGCCTTTTGTATATAAAGCGGATACACACCGGCAAATGACATGCGGTATATTCTCG
>JALAGS010000110.1 GCA_022712315.1 Sphingobacterium sp.
ATGCTGACAGCGGGCGGTTGACTGACTTGATCATTGTTAAGCTCGCAAACGAATTAAGCTATCAGGGGAAGATGTAATTTGGATTTGGGTAGAAGTACGGTAGAGTTATTTCAAAAATTCGTGATAATTGCGGATAATTAGGATTATAAGAAGTTTATTATTGATAGTTATGAAGGAAGTTACTGAAATAATAGAAATAGTCTTTGAAAAGATTCAACTCGACAAAATAGTTGAGCTCTTGATTAATAAGCTATCAAGTTCAACGCTGAAAGATCATACCATTTCAACGGATTCATCCGAAATTAATTGGCAGTCGAAAGAAACCTTATTCAAGAGCGTAGATCAATCTTCAGATGGAGCAATCTATTTTATTTTTTTGGATTATGAGCTGGAAGATATTCATTGTTCAAGAATGGGATTTCAAATTATTAAATATGAGAACTTCTATGACCTGAATTTAAGTATGGAGGAAAAGGAAATAAGAGAAAAAATTTCAGTCTTGGATTTGCAGAAACGTGTCGCATTTCTTGCAGATGCATTGAAAGCAACCAGCTATTATTGTGGTTATGAACCAGCGATGGACGGAGAAACGAGGTTCTTTTCCGATGTTTCATTAGGACCTTTAAAAGATTGGGGAATTAGCGATAGATTGAAATGAATTAAATTAAAGTTGTCGCTAAAAGAGAGCCGAATTCATATGACTATTTATGCACTTATATAAATATGAAATTAGAAGACCAAGTTTTAGTAAATCAGTTTGGACAAGGTTTGATTGCTATTGATCAATTAACAGCAGATTTTAGCTTGCTTGAAATAATGACGAAGAGAAAATTTCTGAACGAACTTCTTTTTCTAATTATGCAGTCTAAACCGAAAGAAACTGATATTGAACTAGTCATTATAAAAAGTGGCTTAAAATCTACTTATACTCCCTGCGTGCTGCTTAAAAAAAAAGGCGTTGCAAATCACAATTTGAAGAACATTGTAAATCTGCCTGAATATGAGCTGACAAAAGCTTTTGTGCTGCTTTTAAGTTTATTTAAGATAGCTTATGAGCGAAGATTTATTGATGAAAAAGACAATCCTCACAAATGGTGGTACTGGGATTTGTCTGATCGTGAAAAGCTTGAGATGATAAGGAAATTCGCAGCGGGAAGTGTCTAAAGATTGCTTCTGCAAAATACGTAGAGATTTACTAATATTTAGAGTAGATATCCTCTTGCAAGCCCAAAAATCATCTTTTGGGCTTAGGCTAAAAAGGTTTAATCATTCATTTCGTCATAATAGACATCGGTCTTATTCAGGATCTGCTGTACCTGTTCGTATTGTTTTTTTGTCAATCCGGTATCGTTCAAAAAGAAGAGACCACTCCATTTTATTTTTTTGACAGAAGCCAAAAAGGGCTCCCATTGCAGGGGATTATTGGTAAATGGTACATAGACCAGTTTGGGATTATCGTACAAGGCTGCAGGGAAACTGGTAAATTGATTGAACGAAAAATTGGCCTTTTCCAATTTTTTTAATGCAGCAATAGATGTTGGCAGTGTCGATAGCCCGGCATGTTCCACGCCGATTTCCTTTAATTCTGGCAGTTGCTCAAATAGATCGGGCAGATCTGTCAGCTTGATTTCTCCTTTATATTTGCCCGAAAGGTATAGAAAGGACAGCTTGTTTAGACTGAAAATTTGCTCGGGAAAAGTGCTGAACAGATTGCCGTTTAGTCCGAGCTGTTTTAAGTTTTTGAGCTGAGAAAAGGATGCAGGCAGATCCGTCAATGGATTATCGCAATCGAACTCTTCCAGCGCTGTCAAATTGGAAATACTTGCCGGAAGTGCGCTGAGCTCATTTTTACTTAAAGCGATCTTTTTAAGTTTAGGATGGATAGCCTTGATTTCAGGAAATGTGCCGATGTCCAGATTGCTGATTTCCAGTGATTCCATTTGACTCCCTTCGTCCATAATCTTTTGCAGGATCTCGCTGCTGAGTTTCTTTCCGGAAATGGAAGAACTCAGGGATAAGGCCGACACCTGTGACAGATCTATATTTACTAATTCCTCCAGTTTCTCCAGATTGAGTTCTTGCCCATCTGTCTTTTTGATGCGCACCTGATCTGCCGCCCGCATGGGCATGGATATCATTCCTGCTGACATGCTTTCCGAAGTACCTGCCTGTTCGATCACTTTTGGTGGTTCGGGAATAGGTTTTACCGTCGGTGGTGGTCCCTGTTTTTTCTTTTTCTTCTGTGCCGAAACGCTTAGCGTGAGTAATGATAGACTGAATACGATAATATATTTTTTCATGTGTGCGTTATCCTTTGTTGGTAAGACAAAGATGCACATTTTAAGACGAGTCTTTTCTGTAGATTTATATCTGATAGTTTTGGCTTACGATTCGTTGCACCTCGATGAATAATGGGTTTATAGTTTTTTGAGAATATGAAGGGAAAAGAGGGGGATTGTAACAGCTCCCTGATAAATCAATGATCAGGGAGTCTGTTGTTAAAGGGAGTATAATATTGAAATAGACACGGGATTATTTCGTTTCAATCTTGTATACGTAAATCGGGATTTCTTGACCCTTGACAGTGGGTAATGACAGCTGTAAAGCATCTTTTCCCTGTGTCCATTTAATCGTTGATGGACTCCCTAGCAGCTTGAGGCTCTTGATCTCAAAACTGCCTTTTGCAAGCTCCGGAATCTCAATCGCTGTAGTCGACGGACTGCGTACAAAGAGATAAACGGTCTTGCTTTTGTGTGTAAAGCGATAGTCTGACACGATTTCTTTGGAGGTCGCATCATTCACAGCATCTTTCATACCTGCTTTCTCTTTTTCGGCTACCTTTATGTCGGCCTGTACGGCTTGAGCGGTTTGTTTGCCGCTGCTCCAGACCGTGGTGCCGTAAATCGCTTCACCGTTGGTCTTCATCCAGCTTCCTATGGCTCGAAGATTTTCCTGACTTTCAACTGGCCAGGTGCCGTCGCCTTTGGGGCCGACATTGAGCAGCAGGTTGCCGCCCTTGCTCACGACCTCGATCAGGTTGCGCACCAGGAGTTCTGGGCTTTTCCATCTTGTATCATGTCTGTTATAACCCCAGTTTTCGCTCATCGTGATGCAGGCCTCCCAGTTCTTCCGAGCAGTCGATACCAGCGACTGCTCAACAACGGCATAGTCACCCAGACCATTGCCTATCCGGCTGTTGATCATGCAATCGGGCTGAATGGAGTGAATCAGTTCTTTGATCTCTTCGCTCTGTTTTTTGGTAATGAGCTCGGGGGTATCAAACCAGATAATGCCTATGGGGCCGTATTGCGTCAGCAATTCACGTAGCTGTGGTTTGACCTTATTTTCGACGTATTTATTGAGGTCTTTGGCATCTTCGTCGGGATAATCCCAGGTATTGCTGCGACCCGCCTTGGTTGGCCAGTTGGTCGGCACATCGGGATCTGCCCAGTCGCGACCGAGGGAGTAATAGAAACAGAGCTTGAGCCCGTATTTTTTGCAGGCCGCAGCAAGGTCCTTCATGGGATCTCTACCCCAAGGTGTACGCTTGACGATATTGTAGTCACTGACGGTCGAATTGTACATGGCAAATCCATCGTGGTGCTTGGCTGTGATCACGAGGTATTTCATGCCGGCATCGTGGGCCATCTGCGCCCAGCGGTCAGCATCAAAGCCCGTCGGATTAAACTGATCGGCGATCTTTGCATAGGTCTTGACGGGAATCCGTTCGTACAACATAAAATGCTCGCCGCCCTTGGTAGGATGACCGTCCCAGTCGCCCGCGGTCTGGGAATAGAGTCCCCAGTGCAGAAATAGACCGAATTTTCCATCGATAAACCAGGAAGCGGGTTGGCTGGATAATTTCAATCCTGACAAAGCAAATAAGAGAACCAGCAATACCCTTGTGTTTCTTAAAAATAATTTATTCATCGTATTTACCAAATTTTCTAACGGCTTTGTACTTTCATGGATGAAACCTTATCGTTAAAAGTCGAGAGATAGGAAGACGAAGATGTGACAACAAGACTATCGCCCGTAAAATTATCGCCGTTGTATAAAGTTACTTTAATATTGGCACCAACTTTAATGGAGGAGACGCTATTGTCCGTCACGCCTTTAGCCAATAGATCTGCGGTGGTATATTGCCCTTTGCCAAAGCTTCCTTTCACACCGGCATAGGATGCATTGGAGTAGGTATATACCGAGTCTTGATTGGTCGTCATGAGATCGTTGACATAGTTGAATTCGTAAACATTAGAAGTGGTGTAGCCATTTTGCAATAATAATTTTACCTTAAGCTCATAAGGTGTATTACCTTTGTAGTAGAGTTCATTGAGATCTATAGTCCCTTGGATGCTGCCCGAGGAAATCGGTGCAAATTTCCAGGTAACTGCATTGTAATCTTTGTTGGCTCCTGTACCTTCATTGTTCACATTGGGGTCCATATAGACCAGTATCTCGCTCACAGGCAAATTTGACGTATAATTTCCTGTAATAAAGATTTTTTGCTGACTGTTATCAATGGCAAATTGAGGTTGTACAGAATATGTAGGTGCCTGATAAGGGTTAGCTGTGACTATTGCTGGTTGAAAAACTTCATTTCTATTGAGAATTGCTGCATCGGAGCCTGTCAGAAAAGTAGGCTGTCCTTTGCTGAAGCTCACATTGCCACTTCCCATCAAAGATGTACCCAATGTAGGTTCTTCGCTGACATACTTCGCGCGGTTATGGGGTAGATTTAATCCATGTCCCAATTCATGCAACATGCCGCCGAGGTAGTTTGAGCTTGGATTTGGAATGCCATTGACAGACATGGAGGAGTTATCTACAGCAAAGCAGTATTTTCCATAGCCATAGAAGGGTTGGCTGTTATCGCCATCTGTTCTTGCAGGCAACAGCACTAAATAGTGATTGTTGGATGAAAATTGGCTTGGGTGGGCAGCTCTGTATGTGTTAATCTCATTAATAATTTTACCAGCTGATATGGCTGAGCTGTAGGGGTAGTCTGCTTGGGCGCCCGCCGCCGGGATTTCAATGATGTTAACCAGACCCGTAGAATCTTTTGCCAGACCCAGATAGCTGTTGTAACCATAGCGTGCCATCTCATTATGCATCCAGTTCTGGAAATGGACAAATAGCTGAGACAACCGTGTTTTGTAGCCGGGTAAGGCGGGATTGTCTGTAGGGACAAACATGACGATATTGAGATTTACTGGATTAGTTACAAATGAAAGGTTGGAAAGGGAGGTGTCTATAACGCCATTCGATGATGCTTTTAACCGTTGGGTTTCTGGAGAATTTTGTTCTACCAATGGCTTTGAACAGGCGAAAAAAAGTGATAGGACTGTGATGGACAAGGCAAATACGTTCATGATTTGGATCCATCTTTTTTTTGTTTGTTTTGTCATAATTTTTGAAGTAAATAATTTATAAATGTTAATGCGTATTGTTGGCTTATCAATAATAAAAACACAAATCTTTGGTAAGGAATGGGGTTTGATTTACCGGATTGGCGTTTAAGTCAATCATTTTCATAATTTGCAAAGTAGTAAAGTGAATAATCTTATGTGTTCGGAGGAAGACTACCAGACAGGTTTGCCTGATAGTCTAAACTAAACACTAAATTAACAAATGGTCATCTCTTACCATTATTTTTCGAGCATTGTGAATGCCTACTGTTACTTGGTTACATTGACAATATACCATACATTCAGTTCGCCAGATCGTATGGTGACGGTATCCTTGCCGACGGTTAAACCTGTAACTAGGCCGGTGCTGCTATAGGTTGCAATTTCGGGATGTTTGTTGCTATAGGTCGCTTCAGTGACGGTACGGTTTCCGGGATTGACCGCTAGATTGATCTGTAGCGGTGTTCCGATTTTAACAGGAATCTGCATGAAGCCCCCCGAAAGGACTGCTTCCCGAACGGTCAGATTGTCTTTGATGGGACCGAGTTCTTTTTTGCAGGCACTCATGCCTATAATTAGCCCCAAACAGCTTATCAACAGGTATATATTTGATCTAATTTTCATCTGTAAAAATTTGTTTTCAATTGTGATGAAGCTATCAGATTTATTCTTTCCCCAGTGCCATTATTCATTCATAATTTGTTTTTGAGTTGTCTTCATGAACTCGTTTCACTCGGTTTGAATAAATCATGATGGTTTCATGATGTTATTTCTTATGTATTCGGATTATTTTGCACCCAACCATCCTTGATTCTGAACCAGCTGATTACCGTCCAACGTGAGATCATATAAAGGTAAGGGCCAATAATAGCGGTAGTCTGCCCATAAGGCTACACCATTTGTAATGTTGGCACTCCTTGGATAAGCAATGATAAATCCATTATTATCCAAAAAGATGTCTTTATTGACTTCTTCTTTTAGGGCGATAATCGGTTTGGCGGTATGAGTACCATCGTACAATTTTCCTTTTTCAGCTGTAAATTTCATGCCGCGTAAGGGAACTGTCATCAGATTGCCCGCTTTCCAGCGCATCAAATCTTCGTAACGACGGTCTTCCAATACCATTTCGATACGGCGTTCGCGTCTGATTTCACGGATAATGGGGCTAACGGCATAGTCAAGCTTGGTGGCGTAGATCTCATCGAGTCTTGGATCAGCAGGAAGGTTGCCAAGCTCGAGCCTGCTGCTTGGGTATTTTGCAAAGTCGAATCCTGCACGTTGGCGTAACAGATTGATC
Organism: Sphingobacterium sp.; assembly: GCA_022712315.1. GTDB lineage: Bacteria > Bacteroidota > Bacteroidia > Sphingobacteriales > Sphingobacteriaceae > Sphingobacterium. The sequence continues at coordinate 6,706 of JALAGS010000110.1, forward strand.
GTCCGATCTAGGTCATTTTGTGTCAGGGTACCTAAAATGGCTTTTGCTTCTGCCAGCATGAGCAGCACCTCGCCGTAGCGGAATTCGATCGCCGTCTGCTGTCCGTTCGTTGTTGCTTCGTTTTCGGTCCGGTCACCCATCCAGTGCTTAATGGGGAGATAGCCTGTTACTGTTGTGCCGCCGCTCACATTATACGATAATCGAGGATAGGTGATGCCATTTTTCTCCAGACTGGTTGTCCCGTCAGTCCTGTTGAATAGCGACCGGTTTTCACCTGGATAATTGATGGTCTGCTTCAGCCGTGGATCGCGGTTCTCCAGCTCAGACCATAGACCGTCATAGCCTTTGAAAAGTGGGTTGGCAGTATAGTTTCCTGCAGATCCTGACGTATAGATCGGCTTACCGTCAATACATAAATATTCGTCGATGAGGCCCCGTGTGGCTCCACCAGCTGGGCGCCCGCCGGAAATACTGTTGTTCTGATCCCAATAACGCTGGGTCGCATGACCAACTACCGTACCATCATAAACGCGTGCGAGGATGGCCTCTTTATTGCCGTCGGAGTTTGGATCTTTCTTAAAAGTAAATAGTTTCCAGTAAGGTGTTTCACCGCTGGCATACAATTGATATCTGCCAGATGCGATGATTTTTTCACAGGCATCTACAGAAGCCTCCAGAAAGGACTTTGCTGTGCTCTGTAACGATAATTCGTTGTGATAGGTCCGAAAAGAACCTTCGAACAGGCCTATTCTTGCTTTTAAAAATAGGGCCATGTCCTGGTTGATACGTCCATCAGGGCGGCCGGTAATACCTTCTAGACCCGCAACAGCCAGATCGATGGTCTTTATCAGCGAGTCGGCAACTACCGTTCGTTTGTCGCGGGGTTGGTAAAGTTCCTTGCTATCGATGTTGAGGTCACTTGAAAGCCAGGGCACATCGCCAAACAGCATCAGCTTGCGGTAATAATCCATGGATTTGAAGAAATAAGCTTCACCGATATATTTGTTCAGTCGGGTAACGTCATTGTTTACCGCTGGCAATGCATTGCGGTAGTTCTTAATGAAATAATTGACCGAGCGCAGGTTTTCCCATGTCCAGTCCACTGAAGTACCTGCATTTGGCGGAATAAAGGTGTTGTCCATCATACTGCTAATGTTACCGTAGCGGACCATATTGTCAGTCATAAAGTCGGAAGCCAACAAATGGCTGCCCCCGACAACATTGGGGTTGACTTTGGCATCTGCCCATTCAGAACCATGCCCCAGAATATATCTGTTATAGAGGTTATTCAGGTATAATGTCAACTCTGTTTCGGTATGTAATGAATTGTCATTCGATAATTCGGTTTCGGGACTAAGCTGTAAAAATTTATCGTTACAGGACTGCGTCAGTAATAGGGAGGACGCTGCAGCAATGCCGATTAATCTTAATATATTTTTTTTCATAGTAGTAATGGTTAGAATACAATTTGGGCTCCAAAAGCAATTGATCTTTTTTGTGGATAGTCGGCAGATATCTGATCGACATCAAAAATTGTTGGTATTTTTGTAATTTCAAAGATGTTGTAACCGGCAAGCGTGAAACGCAGGCGCTCCACACCAAATCGTTTGGTCAGTTCATTGGGTAAAGTATAACCTAATACGGCCTGTTTAAGTCTCAGATAGGCACCATTGATCAGGTATCTGTCCTGCACGTTGACTGAGGAGCCATACATCGGAAATTCAGCATCTGTACGGTCGGGAGTCCAGGACCTTTCGTACATCCATTTTGAACCTGCTCCACCGCCCCAATAAGACGATAAGCCCGCCCAGATATCACGTTTCAGCACACCTTGGAACAAGAAATCAAGATCGAAATGTTTATATTGCACGTTTCCGGTGATACCAAATCGATACCGTGGTGTAGAATTCCCAATGACGACACGATCGCCCGGATTTGCTAGTGTGTTCAAACCTGCATCAATTTTCCCATCTGGAATGCCCTCGGGTCCGCCGAGATCCTGATACCAGATATATCCCGGATAGAGGGTGCCTTGATAAGCTCCATTGTAGATCCAGTTACCATTGCTTTCGTTTCGTCCGGCAAAATCACTTTCCTGCAGTATACCACCCGTGCGGTAGCCCCATATTTCGCCAATTGTTTTGCCATCGTACATGACTTCCCGGCCCGACGAATTGGTAATCATCATGCTGGTATTCGCGGCATAATGCTGTACTTTGGTCAGGTAATCGGATAGGTTGAGTCCCACACGGTAGCGGAGATCGGGATTGATAGTTTGTTTCCAGAGGAAAGAAAGTTCGAATCCTTTTGTTTCCAGAATGCCTGAGTTTTCTAGCGGTGCGGCTGTTCCCAATGTCGTCGGAAATGAGGCACTTCCATCCGTTAGGATATCGGTGGTTTTTCTGTTGTAATACTCAAACGTTACATCCAGTCTATTTTTGAGAAATGTTCCATCAAAACCGACGTTCCAGGTTCTGGCTTTCTCAAATGTAAGGTAGGGGGATACGAGTCCCGGAGGATCGATATAAACAATTTGCTGTCCATTGATTAAGTAAGGAGCCTTGCCTGTATTCATCGTTGCCTGATAAGGATAGATGGATGAAGGCTGGTTTCCTAATTTCCCCCAGCTTCCGCGCAGTTTAAGTTCGTTGAGCCAGTTCTTCGTTCCAGCCATAAAATTCTCTTGCGATATGCGCCATCCGGCAGAGAAAGAAGGAAAAGTAACAAATCGGTCTTTCTCCGTAAACTTCGCACTACCGTCATAGCGTAGATTGCTCTCAAAGAAATACTTCTCAGAAAAGTTGTAGTTTACACGTCCAAACACGGCACGTCCGGCCAGGGTGTATGCATTTCGGGATACCGTATGTAAAGAAGGATCTTCTGCAGCATCTGGGTTCTGTATATCGGGCGAGATCAGTTTACGGAATGTATTGGTGATCTGATTAAATTTTGTCTGTTCCTGATTGTAACCCACTATGGTGGAGAAATTGTGTTTCTCTGCCCAGGTCTTCTTATAATCAGCATAGATGTTGACCAGGTATTTATTGGTGTTATTGTTGTCAAAATAAGCGCGGTTTTCTGCAGCCTCAGCCTGTTGGGAAGTGTATTGCCAGGAGTCTACGACCTGGTTGAATTTTGGGCTGTATCGGCTCAGGCTGTAAGACTGCGGCTGATAACTCAGGTCGGCCTTTAATTTCAGTGCATTCGGAATCAAGGTAAATTCGGGGGAGATCAACAGCGATACTCTTCTGTCCATCGACTGGTTGTTTGCACCATAGCTTAACCAGGAAAGGATATTGTCTGTGTAGGTGTTAGGCAAGGGATCATTTGGGCCGGTTTGGATAGGCATATTGATGTTTTTATTTGTCTCACCCATCATGGCCGACCAGATGCTTCCCTTACCGCCGACGATATAAGGACTATTGAAATTTGTTTGGTCAAAACCTATTTTTCCAAAAACGCTGAACCAGTTATTTACTTTGGCATTGATGTTCATCAGCGCATTGTAGCGTTTCAGCTTATCGGTGTTGATCTTGTACATGCCCGATTGGTTTTGTAATCCCCCGGAAATATAGTAGTTGATGGACTCGGCACCGCCGCTCAAGTTCAGCGTATGTTTTTGCATCGGAGTCCATTTTTTGACCGCTTCCTCAAAGGGGTTAACATTCGCTACCCAAATGATGCTATTTCCTTCCTGATACCAGGCATTTTCAGGCGTGGGATTATCCATGTATTTTTGGATCATCTCTAGTTTCTTTTCATCTGCTGTACCTGGCTTTCCATTCGTCCATAAGGTCCTATCCATACCTGATTTCTGGATCTCATAGGCATTGAGGATATCAGGTAGCCCCGAAGGGGTGTCAAAATTTGAATCGAAGTTATAGGCGATCTTGCCTTTTTGATTGAATTCACCACGTTTGGTTCGTACCAAGATAACGCCATAGGCTGCTTTTGTACCATAGATGGCTGCCGCGGAGGCGTCTTTGACAAAAGACATGTCCATGATGTCATTCGGGTTGAGCTGATTCAGGGCACCGGTAGAGCTTTCTACTCCGTCTATGATCACCAAAGGATCACCATTGACGGATTCGAATACTTTTGTATTGTTATTATAACTCATGGAGGTACCACCCCGTAAGTTAAACCCCGGTGTACTGTTTGGCGAACCATTTCCGAAGGTGATATTCAGATTGGGAACCAAACCCTGTAAAGCCTGTCCGATATTGGCAACCGGCCGATTCTCAAAAGCTTCTTTACCGACATGTGAAATGGCTCCTGTCAGGTTGACTTTCTTTTGTGTACCAAATCCGACCACAACAACTTCCTCCAATGCACTATCGTTTTCTTCTAAGCTTATCGCCAAAGCGCCGGCCGTCGCACTGGTGAAGTGGACGGTTTGCGGTTTGAAGGAAAGATGCGAAATGCTCAGTGTACCCTCAGCTTGGACGGATTGCAGAGAAAAGCTTCCTTTGCTATCGGAAGAGGTCCTGCTGTTGCTTCCGTTGATGCTGATTGTCGCATTTTCAATGGGTTTACCGTCTTTTTTGGAAACCAATTGCCCTTTTATCGTATACTGTTGTTGCTTGGGTTGAAGGGAAGTTTTCGGAGCGCTCGGCAAGACGATTATATGGTTTTTATGCATTTCAAACTGCAGGGGCAGCTCGTCTGAAAGTTGTTTGAGTACGCTTTCCAGTTTTTGGTTGGAGACGTCGACATTTACCTGCTTAAGATCATTAAAGAGGCTTTCATCATAAAAGAAATGGTAACCGGTCTGTTTTTTGATTTCGGTAAAAACTGATTTTAAGTTACCCCTATTGATATGTAAGGTGACTTGCTGTGCTTCCGTCTTGCCGTACACACCATAGGTAAATAATAAACCTAGAAACAAGGTTGCTTTCACCTTTTTTGAAATGAGGGGTGCAAAGCTAGGCTGCTCCATTCGGTTCCCGAATAGGTAATCTTTGCATTTGATAAAGTAATTCATATTTTCAGTAATAGGGTTGGTTTTTTGGTTTTAATTCTAGTACAGATGTTATTCCTTGTGCTGCTTATAGCAGCAACCGTATTTGTTGTTAGGTAAATCTTTACATCATATTGGATCCTCCTTTGGTTTTAAAAATTGGTTTATCTTGTTTGGTTTTTATTCTTTACGGTGACAGTTTTTCTATCGATTCCAAATTCGACGCCGGCTCCGCGTCTGATCAATTCCAGGGCTTCGGCCAGGCTTACACTGCGGCTGATACTTCCCCCAAACCTTTTTTTGCTGATCTGACCCTGATAGATGACCTGAATATCGTACCAGCGTGCCAGCTGCTCCATAATGTCCTGAATCTGGTCGTGTTCAAAATAAAAATAGCCATGTTGCCAGGCGGTTTCTTTTTCAATATTTGCCTGAGTAACACGCATGTTGCTGCCATCGAATTCGACTTTCTGTCCGGGAATAATCTGTCTGCTGCTCTGATTTTTATTGGTCAGCTGGATGCTGCCGTTGATCAGGGTCACATTGGAAGCCGTATTGCTGTAGGCCGTCAGGTTGAAAGCAGTGCCCAGGACCTTGATGTCGCCATGGGCGGTACTGACAATAAAAGGCCTATCTTTTTCATGGGCAACTTCAAAGTATGCCTCGCCGCGCAGTTCAACCTGACGTATCGACTTGCCGAAGGCCAGGGGGTAGCTCAGTTCAGAGGCCGAATTGATCCAGACTTTGGTGCCGTCGGGCAATACCATGCGATAGAAGCCCGACTCAGGAACGCTTAAGGTGTTTTTTAGGTTGGCAAGTTCTGCTTTTCCGCTACTAGGCTTATAATGCAACTGTCCGCCGCTGACCTGGAGTTGTTCGCCATTTTTTTCATGGAGAGTCGTTTGCTCTTCGGATAAGGTGACAACTTTACCGTTGGATAGGGTAAGGGTGGCTTTTTGTCCACCGGGTAAAACATCATTTTTATAGTGGTATACCTGATCGGGGACCAGTTGCTTGTCTTGGTTTGCCATTGGCAGAAATAAGGCTACTCCAACAAAGACAAGCAGGCTGGCCGCTAAACCTATAAAGATGCCGAGTCGCGGCATATTCTTGCCAAATAGACGGCGGGCAGGTCTGATGGATTCCCGGGATAGAATATTGGCTCTTGCCTGATCGAGGTCCAGTCTATCCCAGAACTGTGCATCGCTGGATCTGACCCCCTGACTGGTATATCGGTCCCATTGATCACGCAGGCTGGGATCGTCGTCAAAGATCTTTTGTAGGGCCTGCCTGTCGGCTTGGCTCAGTGTCCCGCTGAAGTGTTTTACTAAGAAATCGACGAGTACAAATTGGTCATCCTTCATCATGTTCAATTGGTGGTATAAATAGAGGAGCCGCAGCTGGTACAAAAGGATGGAAGCGAAATTGAAAAAAAATATAAAATATTGTTATTCAGGAAGTAAAAATAACAAAAGTATCAGCAGACGGGCATCGAGACGTGTCCTTAGAAGCTGAATGGCTCTTTTTTTCTGGCTTTTGACGGTATTGATGGAAATGGATAAGTTATTGGCGATTTCATCGTTGGAAAGTTTCTCGAAAACAGCCATATGTAGTACCTGCCTGCAGCCTTGTGGCAGCTGATTGATGGCTTCCATCAGCTGGTGGATGACTTCAGCCTGTATCATGGCATCCATGACCGTCTGTTCTTCGATCATGTCTTTGTCGAGCTGATCGACGTATCTGTTCCTCGTTTTTTCGCTACGGATTTGTTTGAGGCAATTGTTGCGGACGGCGATGAAAAGATAGCTTTTGCGCGCATGTTCCTCTTCGGGCAGGGTATTGCGCCCTTCGCAAAGTCCGGCAAAAAAGCTCTGTACAACATCCTCGGCTTGAGCTTCGTCGTGAAGGATATTGTTTGCAAAAAGACAAAGCTGTCGGTAATATTGCTGAAAAAGGGATTCAATATTGTAGGGTAAAGCTATCTGCAAGTTTTTACAACCAGTTTAATCAAGTATTAAGAAATCTACATAACAGGGGCTCCGGGAGCACGGTATAAATATAGGGAAATATGCTTAGGTTTTGGAGTGGGAGGGGGGCACAGTTATTTTATTTCTTCGAAAACGATTGAGTACCGGCTGCTGTTCAGCTGTTGACTTCGATTCGGTCTATAGGTGACGCCAGCATTTGTCTAGTGGCTTACGGGGAGTGCTACTGCAGAACTTTCTTTTGGTTATTAATTTTTTATGTATAGAGTTCATTATGGTTTTTTGCCTGTATTTTATTAGCTTTATACAATCATTTTTTGCTATTTAATTGTTCGCTCGGCCTTCAAATTCGATGTTCTCTTGAATAGAAGAATTGAAACTTTAATCCAATTTCTGTAAATTATATCATAACTTATTGTTAGTTAATTTTCATAGATAATGAGTCATTTCACGTTACAATCTGCTGTATTCATATTTTTGTGCTGGATATTTGTTTACCCTGCAGTAGCGCAGCAGCAGACATTTCCGCAAAAAGAAGATTATTCAAAGTTGCTGGAACGCGCCGCAAAGGAAAATAAGCCGATGTTTTTGGTGGTTCATCAAAGGGATGATCAGTTTATACCGTTTAGAGGATCTGTTTCAAAAACAGCAGAAGATATGCTCAGTACGCAGTTTGTGTCGGGAATCGTTCAGGTGGATCGGGATGAATTTGACCATCCATTGCAACGGGTTTTCTACTTGAATAAACCGATGTATCTTGTGACCGATAAGGATGGAATTCCTATTTTGCGGTTGGATAGGGCTGTTGATGGAGGAGCTGAGTTGGAAAGACTACTAGATTCGGTCAATACACTTGCAAAAGCTGAAACTCTCGGTAAGCTCATGGTGCAATATCGAAAAGGGATGCGTCAGCAGTCTCTGCTGAACAAGATACTCCTTTACAACCAGACGTTTGATCAATATACAGATCAGCAGCTATTGAGCGACTATATAGCGCAGCTGACCATAGAACAATTGAATAATTTTGAGACAGTTATATTTTTATTGAGCTGTGGTCCTGTATATAATAGCAAATCGTATTTACTGGCACGCACCAATAGCAAAATGGTGGATAGCCTCTATTCCTCTTTGCCATTACCGGTTCGTAAAAAGATAAACAACAGAATTATCCAGCGGACATTCCGGGAATCGCTTGACCAAAAAAACTTTTCTTTGGCCCAGGAGGTTGGTTACTTTGCCTATACGACATGGACGCCTAATTATTTGCGTGGATCTAATTCGCAGGCTTTTTATCCCTTGGAATATAAGCGGCTTATGAAAGATAGCCTATCTTATATCCAGATGGCGCGGAACTATTACGATCAATCATTTTATCGGGTTGATCCTGATTCATTGTCCCGAATAGATTTTGCGCTAGATCGACAGATCCAGTTTACACGAAACCGTCTTTTATTGGACAGTGCGCAAAACGCAGAATTCAAGTCTCTAGTGGGTAAGGGACGTAAATATTATCAGGATGACCAGGCAACTAATTTAAATTACGGTGCGCAACAGATCCTGGCTTTTGAAAAAAATAACCCGGAAGTTATATTTGATGCGATCCGTTGGCAAAAGAAAACGATTGATCTCAAACCTGATGTGCCCGCATTCCGTTATACGATGGCTTTATTGTTGTATCGGGTTGGCTTTTATGCGCAGGCAGAAGCAGAACAACAAAAAGCGCTGGAGCTATCGAAGCCCTATAAATTGTATCACAAAAAAATGCAGAGCGTATTGAAGCAGATAAAGTCCCGGCATTTATGATCAGGGCTAATTTGGAGCAGGCGCTGTATTTAAACGGATAGGAATTGAATACTGTACGCGCACAGGCATGCCATACTGATAACCTGGAGTCCATTTTTCGGCTTTCTTCAGTACTGCTATACCACTTGCTGCTGTTCCATAGCCGAGGTCATTAATCACTTCAAATTCATTTGCCAGACCATTTTTTTCAATGACAAAACTGATGAGAAGTTGTCCTGATACTTTTGCATTTAAAGCTTCTTTGGGATATTTATAATTCTGGGCAATAAAGATCATGAGGTTTTTTATCCCACCAGGATATTCCGGTTGGACATCCCGCTGCGTATAGGAGTGCACATTGCCCATACTATCTGTGCTGGTGCCTTTGCTTAATACACCTTTTTCGTACCATTCCTCAAACTTATTTTTACCTTTTTTTAAAGTACCTTCCCAATGTCCTTGACGTAAACCATCAATATATTGCCCTTTTTCACTATTTATGCTGTCTTTAAATTCGAACATGCCGTTTCCATTGACAATCTGTTGGCGGCCTGTTGAATCAGCATAATAGATTAGTCGGCTATGCTGGTCCTGAAAAAGAAATTCGTTGGGGCTGGCTTCAGAACTGGAGAAAAACCTAATTTCTTTTAAAAGACCATTTTCGTAGTATCTTTTTAACGTATCGCTCAGTTTATTGTTTTTATATCCTGCTGATACCGCTAGGTTGCCATTGTTGTGATAACTTTCCATAATGCCTTCCAGATATAATCTTCGTGGGTCAGCTACTTTGGTCCATCCATGTCTTTTTAAATTGCCATTTGGATAGTATTCGTTTAATTCGTGAAGCCCCAGCTCGTTTGTTGATAAACGGATGATGTTGGTGTAAGCTGCCGAATCTTTGACTGCAGTAAAACCACGATTTTTCTTAATATAGCTGACGATTGTTTCCTGTGCTTTTGAAGGAATCACAATGCCCATAAAAAGGAGAAAAATAATGTATTTATGTATATTTAAGGGATAATAATGCATGATATGGTTAATTTTATTTAATCAAATATATATTTTTTAGGTGAAATAATCTGCAGCGTTGGACAAACTATTTCAAGCGGAATGATGTACTCTAAGTAAAAGATTATGAATAATTCACATATACAGAAAATTGCCCGTTATGGTCTAGGTACCTTTTTGGTGGTGGCGGGAATTGGACACCTAACTTTTGCTCGCAAGGAATTTCAGGCACAGGTGCCAGATTGGGTGCCGATCTCCAAAGACGATACGGTCGTATACTCTGGCTTTGTTGAAATTGCTTTGGGGGCTGCCTTGATTTTGGCGCCTGCTAAACAGCGTTCGAAGGTAGGGAAAATTGCGGCGGCTTTTTTTACAGCCGTGTTCCCCGGAAATATTGCGCAATATAAAGACCGCCGTGACGGGTTTGGTTTGGATACCGATGGTAAACGGCTAGCGCGCTTGTTTTTTCAGCCGGTATTGGTCGCCTGGGCATTAAAAAGTACAGGTAAAAGATGATCGGGGGGATATGGCCGACAAAGATTCGATGCAAAATTCCGAAAAAACAAACGATTTGCTTCGTGGATCTGTCTTATAGATATCCAGATGAAGGATAACTTAGTTAGTAAGGCCCGGTGTTCCATTTTCACCCGGCCTTTTTTGTGTCCGTTTAAATAGTTATATTCGCATACTACATATATAGTAACTAACCTATAAATAACGAACCGGATGGAAGAAAAGAAATTGGATGAATTGACCAATGAAGAGTTGTTGGTCCTCCAAAAAAAATCTAAGCCCAATAAAATAATCAATGCATCGATCATTGGTTTTTGTCTGGGTATCGCAGGCTACAGTATTTTCGTTGCCGGCATAACCTGGCCCACGATTTTCCCCCTGATATTAGCTGTTATTGCTTTTAAATATTTTGGCAAAAATGAAAAAGCGGTGGATGCGGAATTGAAAGCCCGAAATCTCAAATAGAAAAAAGAAAACCATTGCAGTTGCTCTGTTGTTTATTTAAAAAAAACAGCAGAACATGAGAAGGGAACAAATAGAAGCATGGATAGCTCAAGGCTATAATGTGCTGGATCATCGGAAACCAAAAGTCGTACAAGGTGATATCTGGGCGTATCTCAATCACTGTGATGGCCACGGTACAGATGTGCATGCGCTTTCTGAATTGCAGCAATGGTCGGACAGAGAACTTGCGGAAATGGAGCTGAAGAAATATGCCGATCAATATGGACAAATGGGCGAAAAGCTGTTTCTGCGTAATGAAGCAATCCGAAATAAAGAATTTGATAAATATGAGGCATTCCTGCTGCTATTCTTTCCTGACAGTGTCGAAAAAGAGGTGGAGGAGGCCCGGTTTTTGGCCGACCGTGTAAAACGTGTCAGCAAGGAAGAAATGGAGAAATGGGTGCAGGCCAATACGGTCAACGTGCTAATCTCGGATCTGCATTGTTTGGATTATGGTGCCATTATGAGCGGGATGGTCATCCCATCTGAAGATGTGGTCAGCTATACCGATGATGGACTTAGCGATACAATTGATTGCCATGTCACACCGATGGAATTTTTCTCCCATACCAACCATGACTATTACTGGATTAACCCAGTCATAAAGGCCTAGTTTAAACTAGGCCTGTTTTTTGTAAAGCTCGTATTAAGCCACGATTTCTATTGGATTGCCCTCCGGATCAAGTATCACACTTTCATAATAGCCATCGCCCGTCGTTCGCGGTTCACTTTCAACGGTATAACCATCAGACCTCAATCGTTCTGTAAGCGTATCGACAGCTTCTTTCCCACCAACGCCAATAGCCACATGGGTATAACCTCTGCTCAAACTCCTGTTGACGGCTTGTGCTGTAATATCCATGCGTTTCATGATCTCCAGTCGCGCGGTACCTTCTTTAAATACCAAAAAATAGGATGAAAATCCTTTCATTGGATTGTGATACTTTTCTCCGCTGACGGTACCAAAGTACCGGGCGTAAAACTCACGTATTTTCTCCAGGTCATCAACCCATATTGCAATGTGTTCTATCCGCATAACAACTTTTTAGTTATATTATATTGCAATATTATGCAAATTTGCATAATATTGCAATATAATTTTTTTTTAAATATGGTGGGCAAAACGATAATTAGGGCAAAGATAGCCACACAGGTCATGTTTTTGGTATGCGGTTTAGCATTGTCAAGTTGGGCGCCGATGGTACCCTTTGCGAAAGATCGGCTGGGTCTCAATGATGGTGAGCTGGGACTGCTCCTCTTGTTTTTGGGTGGCGGCGCGCTGTTAACGATGCCCCTTTCTGGGTTTTTAATCGGGAAAATCGGAAGCCGAAAGGTGATTTTGATCGCAGGACTCATTGCTGCTCTCGTGCTCCCTGTACTGCTGACGGTAACGAACAGCTATCTGATGGCGGGTGTTCTTTTTATATTTGGTTGCAGTATAGGGGGGGTAGACGTTGCCATGAACGCACATGGTGTGCAGGTTGAGAATGCGATGGGCCGGCCTATTATGTCGTCGTTGCATGGACTATTCAGTGTGGGCGGTCTATTTGGATCAATTGGCTTGGGATTCTTGATCAAGATGGGGTTAAATCCCATTTATGCGGCAGTTACGATAGCGATTCTATTGGTGTTGCTGCTGCTCTTACAGTATCGGAAGCTACTGGATTACCAGAAGGAAAAGGAGATAATTGCACGTTTTTCCCATATTGACGAAACCAAAGTATCCAAGGGTAAATTTCAATGGTTCAGGTGGAGTGTATTGCTACTCGGACTGATGTGTTTTATTGCTTTTCTGTCGGAGGGTGCAATGCTGGATTGGAGTGCGATATTCTTACGGGATCACAAAGGTGTTTCTCCGGAGTTTACGGGAATCGGATATGCCGCATTTTCGATAGCGATGGCAGTCATGAGGCTACAGGGGGATCGGTTGGTCAGTAAGTTGAATAGTCATGTTGTCGTGATCGGTGGGAGCCTGTTGGCTGCGTTGGGGATTTTGATCGTGGTAGGCAGTCCCTGGTTATCCTTAACGCTCTTTGGGTTTGTCTTATTGGGATTAGGTGCTGCTAATATTGTTCCGGTATTTTTTAGTGAGGGCGGCCGTATAGAAGGACTTTCACCAACAATTGCAATTCCGGTTATTTCAACGATGGGTTATGCCGGCCAGCTGGCCGGACCAGCACTTTTAGGGGCCATCGCACAGTATTTTTCTTTGATCATTGCTTTCGAAACAATAGCTTTGCTCTTTATAGTGGTAGCCCTTATCTACAAAATTAGGAAGTAACATGATGTTGAAAGAAGAACGCTTTGAGATCATTCTCCGTGAATTGGAGAGCCGGAGGAAGGTTAAATTTGAAGAGTTGGCCGTGTTGCTGGCTGTATCGGAAGATACCATCCGCCGGGATATAGACCTTCTCTATCGTAATGGACTGCTTTCCAAAACTAGGGGCGGGGCCATGCTCCGCGAAAAAGACCCGCTCACTTTTCAGGATCGGCAATCGTTTCTGACCAAAGAAAAGGATGTTATTGCGCTAAAAGTCCAGCAATTTCTAAAAGATGGAATGACTGTATTTGTGGATGGCGGTACTACGATTTGGGCGGTTGTGAATGCCATGCCATTGGATATCCGGGTCAGAATGATTACCAATAATTTTTCCATCGTGCCGCTGATTGAAAAATTTAAGAATGTAGAACTGATCTTTTTGGGGGGCAACTATGAATCTGATCTGGCAGTGACCTCAGGGGTAACCACCTGCGCGGAGGTTGCTAAATACAATGCTGATATTTTTATTATGGGAACTTGTGCCGTAGATCCAGACCTTGGAGTCTCCGCGATTTCGGCTACAGATGGCGAAACGAAAAAGATGATGGTGCAATGTGCCCGGAAGACTATCGCGTTAGCTAGCCGGAACAAGCTTTATCAAGGTGAACTGTTTAGGGTCTGCAGTATAGATTCGCTCAACGCATTGATTACAGATCTGGACTCAAATGATCCTAAACTGAATCCCTTTAGAAACAAGGATATCCAGATTGTCTAAACTAGCTGAAAATAGCATCTAAATTCCATACTCACAGGTTGGCAAACAGAATCACAAAATATTGTCAACAGTGTTTTACAATGTAGCGTTGTTCGGCAGCATGCGCCAATGTATGCTGTAGATCTACGACGTCGCCGATAACAATGATGGCAGGATGTCCGATGTTATGCTCTTTGCTTATTCTCACGAGGTCTTTAGCTTTGCATAAAACATGTTTTTGTTGCGGCAAACTAGCGTGTTGTATGATGGCGGCGGATGTTTCACCTTTGCCATAGAGTACATAAGTGCGGGCGATTTCATCGAGCTTGCGCATGCCCATATAGATTACCACAGTGGATTTGCTCTGAACAGCCAGGGTTAGATCTGTTGCCAGGCTGCCATCTTTTTTCATTCCCGTCAATGCCCAAACGCCTTCGCTGATGCCACGATGTGTCAACGGAATATTGTTGATTCCAGCGCCTTGCATACTGCTAATGCCTGGGATATAAGAAACTGCTATGTTCTTTCCCTGTACCGTAAGCCATTCTTCAAAACCTCTTCCAAACAGATAGGGATCGCCACCTTTTAGACGCACTATATTGTCATAGCGTTCGCAATAATGTAAGATAAGTTCATTAATTTCTTCTTGTGGTATATACTTTCCGTAAGGATGTTTGCCAACATAGTGTTTAATACAGTTTTTATCTGCGATTTGAAGGATTTCTTCATTAACTAAGTTGTCATAAAGGATAACTTCTGCGTTTTCTATTGCTTTATAAGCTTTCAGTGTAAGTAATTCGGGGTCGCCGGGACCAGATCCTACAATAAATAGCG
>JALAGS010000111.1 GCA_022712315.1 Sphingobacterium sp.
CTATAAAATAGAAAGACTTGGTTCCATTACAGGTGATAAATATGAGGAGATTTTGTTCTCTTATAATGAACAAATGCAATTGACCAAGAAAATTGAAAACCAGTATAAGGGTAATCAGTTAGATCTGAACCAAATGAGTTCATACACGGATTATTTTTATAACGGAAATGGCGAAACAGAAAAACGCTATGAATATGACGAGACAAAAAAGGAGTTTTTGTTGGCTTCTATTCTTATTAAAATATTTGATCCTAATAAAAATATGATTCAAGAAAAGACTGAAGATTTTGATGGCAATATATCAGGGATAGTTAATATAAAGTATGATAATTTAAATAAGCCCATAGCGTTGGAATCCTCATATTTTAAAGAAAAAATAAGTTATAAATACAATTCACACGGTGATTTAGAAGAAGAAAAAAACAAATCCGAAGAAAGGCCGACAATTGAAACATCAAGCTATTCATATGTTTACGATAATTACGGAAATTGGATTGAACAAAAACAAATTATTAAAAGAAATCCTAGGGACGAATTTGAAGGTGGGCTTTTAATAAAAAGAAAAATCGAATATTATGAATAAGCAAGTTCGAAATTGATTGTAATCTTTCTAGTTATTAGTTGGACACATGAAACCCAAATATTGATTTCCCCTAATATATATATATTGCTAATTATTTTAGTTTTTCGATTTATTGTTGTATATTTGACTGATAACCAGTTGACAAAAATATGGCAAGATCAAAAAAACACCTTGGTAAGTACGTAGATCCGCGTACCGATTTCGGTTGGAAATTTTACTTCGGTAGAGAGGACAACAAAGTCTTACTAATTGAGTTTCTCAATAGTCTATTTCATGGAGAGAAGATAATTTCGGATCTAAAATATAAGCCTGTAGAACATGATGGCGATTATGAGGAAATGCGTCGTGTTGTATTTGATTTACATTGTATAGGCAGCGATGGTGAGGTTTTCATCATAGAGATGCAGCAGCTCTTCCAAGAGTTTTTTAAGGACCGCGCGGTGTATTATACCTCACGTCTCATCAATAAACAATTAGCACGAGGTAAGAAGGGTAGTGATTATTATCTACCGGAGGTTTACTTTATCGGTATCTTGGAGTTTGACATGGATAGAAATGGAAGTTCCGATATATCCCGTGGCACAGAGCGTCCTTATTTTTATGATGTGGCGCTGTGTGACAAATTGACCAAAGAAATATTCTATGATAAATTAGGATATAAGATGATTTCGCTTCCACTGTTTAATAAACAGCCAGAGGAACTAAAGACAGTTATGGATCAGTGGCTGTACTTACTTAAACACTTGAGTACCATGGATAGATTACCAACATTTTTGGATAAAAGAATATTTGGTCTTATCTTTGAGATAGGAGAGATAGGTAAATTAACGGAGGAGGAACTAATGTCATACGAGGCAAGTTTAAAACATAAGCGAGATGCTGAGAGCACATTCAATTCGGCCAAGAAATCCGGAGAAGCTTTAGGTCACGCTAAAGGTCTAGCAGAAGGTAAAGCTAAAGGTCTGGCAGAAGGTCTGGCAGAAGGTAAAGCTAAAGGTCTGGCAGAAGGTAAAGCTAAAGGTCTAGCAGAAGGGGAGCGCAAAAAAGCTCTTGAGACTGCTAAAGCATTTAAGGAAATGGGGCTACCTATAGCTGATATTGCTAAAGGTACAGGGCTTTCAGTCGAAGAGGTCGAGAATCTCTAAGTTTCGCTATTGGGGGATTGTCTTACTAAGTGTGTAAATAAAGATTACGGAGTTCAGCTATGTTCCTTATAATCGGACTCTGTTTCCATATGAAGCTAAGAAAGGATAATGTTCAATTATAAATAGGCATTGCTCATTTTTCTGGAGATTTCTCTCAAAACCAAGTATATAGATTTCTCTCAAATAATCGAAAGATCTTTACAATAGATAAACGTCCCAATCCGGTTAGAAATAGGCGACAAAGAGCGCATCTAGCCAACATTGCCTCCCTTAGTGGTTTTCCGTAAACAGCCCTACTTTCAAACCAATACCTTAGCCTTACAGTTTGTAATAATCTTGAAAGTTAATAGCTTAAAGATATTAATGCAGCATAAATAATGTATTTTAGGCTTGGGTATTATAAACTAAAATTACAAGACCTTCTTTTTTTTAGGTCTTTTTCTTTGGATTTTGAAGTTATTTACGCGATGGGAAATAAAGAATTTGGTCTAAAAATAATAGGAACCCCCACAGAATTCGGAGGTACAGCAGAATTAGAAAGTTTTAGGTTTCCAAACGGGAAAGGATTTCCTGAATCATATAAAGAATTTGTTTTAAGGTACGGATATGGATTAGCATTGGAAGAATTCCATATTTATTTACCTATGGGAGATTATGGAGATTCTATTTTCATTAGAACAGAAGAAATTAGAAGTACTTATATTGACGATGTTAACAATGATGATATTTGGTTTGATATAGAACCGGATGGCTCCCCTGAACTAATAAAAAGATTGTTTCCCTTTGCTTCAAGTGATAATGGTCTGTATCTTTTTTGGGATTACGAATCAAGATCAGAGAATGAGATAGATATCTATATAACTGATTTTAGAGGAATAGGATTTAGAAATGTTGGAAGGTCTTTGTATGAAGCTATAGAAAATTTAACGGGAAATCGATATAAAGAATTTTTACCATTTTCTACCCAGTCATTGTCTAGGATTTTTAAATGCTTGAATAAAGGCTAAAAAGCTAAACCTTAATACGAGAATTTAAAAGGTACTAAATGTTATAAAAATCATTAAGAACAGAAATCTATTAGCCTCAATATGAATACACATATTGAGGCTTTTTGTGAAGACCATGTCAAAAGATCTTCTTGGTATGGAATGGCTATTTAAGAAGCTTAAAAGTATCTGTGATCCCTTCGATAAACGCTTCCGGGTTTTCCCAAGGGCCAAAATGTCCCCCTTTCTTAAATGCTTTTGCATATACGGTATTAAACTGCGATGCCATTGGGCCATTTTTGAAAATATCTACACGGTTTTCCTCGGTACCCAGGGGAGGATAGGCATCGCCTGCGAGGAAAGTAAATCCTGCAGGTGCTTCCACAATCGGGGTCCTGTCATGTGATGGTTTCCATGGATACCTATTGGCATTGGAATACACACGGATAGAAGAACCTATAGCCTGATTTACCCAATAGATCATGGCAAAAGTAATAATATTATCCTTTGAGAACACATCTTCAAAATTGCCATGAATGTCGCTCCATTTTTTCCAGCGCTGTAGTATCCAGGCAAGCATTCCAACAGGGGAGTCGTTCAGGCCATGTGTTATGGTCTGAGCATCAAGCATGTGTACCGCAACATGGGAAGCATAGGTGCGTTGCAGCTTGGTAATGCCATCACGCAGCTCAGGAGATGCATCTTTCGGTATCATCTGTCCTTCGGTAAGATCCCACGGTCTTTCACTCTGAAAGATGGTCAATGGCATTTCCTGCCCCAAATGGATACCGATCAATTCGTCCGCATATTTATGTCCCAATTGAGCCGTTACCAGCATTCCATAGTCACTTCCCGAAGCAGCATATTTTTTATAGCCTAAAGTTTCTGTCATCAGTTTATGCCAGAGTTCTGCCATTTTCCAGAAATTCATTTCCCCATCTCTTACCGGTGTAGAAAAACCGAATCCCGGCAATGAAGGAACAATGACATCAAAGGACTGTTCAGGATCTCCACCGTAGGACGCAGGATCGGTAAGCTGGCGGATTACTTTGCTCCAATGCCAGTAGGTCCAGGGCCATCCATGTGAAAGAATGATCGGTGTGGGATTTGGTCCTTTTCCTTTTTCGTAAATGAAATGAATAGGCTGGTCATCTATTTCCACCTTATATTGATGAAAGGAATTCAGTTCTTTCTGTGCTGCCTGCCAGTCATACCCGCCAGTCCAATGATCAACAATCTCTTTTAGGTAGGCTGTACTTATGCCATAATAAGAATCTTCATTGTTCAGATCCTGAGACCAACGTGTAGCTTTTAGTCTGTTTTGCAAATCTGCAAGTATCTCTTCGGATACGTTAATTTCAAAAGGTTTTAAGTCTGTAATCATTGTTCTGTTATTTTAATAAGTGAAATCCAATTTTAATCTGGTCTGTACGAGTTTTTCGATATACCAAGTGTTATCTATTTTAACGAAATCACCATGATAATGTCCGAAACCATGTAATGTTCTGAATGCCGGAACATTGCTTTCGTTTAATAAAACACTCTCCTCGCTTTCAGGTCTTATCAGGCGGTCTTCCATAGAAAATACGGCATGAACTTTCTCAGGAGACAGTATGTCCACTTCAAAAGAAAATAAATGATGGATTGCTGTTGCTTGCCCTACACTTGCAGCAATCTTACCAACTATTTCCGTTCTTCCTGACATTTCGACAAGAGCATCACCGTTGACATCCAATGGCGTAAATGTTCCATCCGGGGTGAATAAACCCGCAAGCTCCTTGAAGTTTTTGCTGTCAGCATAGTGAACATACTTTGCCATTACCGTTCTTATGTCATCGGTGATTTTTAATTTTTCTAAATCTGTCATATTCATTTTTATATTTTTTGATGTCTTTGACAAATTTATGGTGAATTTGATATACATTTGTTACCAGTATAACAGAGTATATCAGTAACATTGGTTATATCACTTAAATTTGTAGCTATGGAAAGAGACCAGACAGAAGAGCTTAGAGCATTACAGGACACCCTTTATTTTATCGGAGGAAAATGGAGAATACCAGTAATCAATTCGATCTGCAACGGAAATAAGCGATTCCGTGAAATAGAAAGAAGTATTCCTGGTATCACAACAAGGATGCTATCCAAGGAATTAAAGGATATGGAACTGAACAAGTTAGTAAAAAGGACCGTTTATCCGGATATCCCGGTGCTGATCGAATATGAACCGACAGGATATTGTAAAACGTTTGGGAAGATTATTCAGGAAATGATCAACTGGGGACGAGAGCACAGAAATGTGATTATCGAAAAGTGATGTTATAAATCATAACTCAGTAATAAGGAGCAATAAAGCAAGTTTATTTAGGGTAATACCCATATCAATATTTTTAGTCACATCTGTCCTAAATAAATTTTAGGATTGGATTTCTGTGGTACAAGCATAGCTTTTTTCATCATTTCGATATTGACCCCTATTTTTCAATCTGCGAAGATCTTTAGCTGTCCCTTTTTTCCTTTTATAGGCGGCCTGA
>JALAGS010000112.1 GCA_022712315.1 Sphingobacterium sp.
AAATTCGGTTTCTTAGGTTTAGCTTTAACATTAGCTTTCGCATCATGTGGTGAAACAGCTAAAAAAACTGATGCTGCTACTGATTCAGCTAACGTTGCTTTAGATTCAGCAAACACTCAATTGGATTCAGCAAAAACTGCTGTAGATTCGGCAAAAAGTGCTGTAGATTCAGCTGCTGCTAAAGTTGATTCAACTAAAGCTGCTCACTAATTCTCTGAAATAGAATTTACAAGTATAGAAAAGCTTCCTTCAACAAGGGAGCTTTTTTTATATCTGCACCAATTAAATTGCTAAGCTCCAAGCATTTTTTTACCTTTGCCAAAAATCATTCAATCTATGGCTTTATCATCTTTAACAGCAGTTACGCCTATCGACGGACGCTATTACAATAATACTCATGAACTTTCAGCTTTTTTTTCTGAATTTGCCTTAATAAAATATCGCGTACGGGTAGAAGTCGAATATTTTATTGCATTAAGTGAATCAGGTATTGCTCAATTACAACAGTTTGACAAAACATTAAATGAAAAATTGCGCGATATCTATAGAAATTTTTCTGAAGAAGATGCTATTTGGATCAAGAATACAGAGAAAGTTACAAATCACGATGTTAAAGCTGTTGAATATTTTCTAAAAGATCAGTTTGAAAAATTAGGACTGCAGGATTATCTTGAATTTATCCATTTTGGTTTGACTTCACAAGATATCAATAACACAGCGATTCCACTTTCATGGAAAGAAGCCATCAATGAGAGCTATACACCTGCGATCGAAGAATTGCTTCATGAGTTAAAATCGCTGGCAACTTCCTGGTCAGACATTCCAATGTTGGCACGTACCCATGGGCAGCCCGCCTCTCCAACACGTTTGGGCAAAGAATTTTATGTATTTATCGAACGAATAGAGCGCCAATTACAATTATTGCACCAGGTACCCTATTCAGCCAAATTTGGTGGAGCAACGGGTAATTTCAATGCACACCATGTTGCCTATCCAGCAACCAATTGGGTTGATTTTGGCAATAATTTCGTAAACAATATTTTAGGTTTAGACCGTTCCCAAACGACGACACAAATTGAGCACTATGATAATTTTGCAGCAAGCTGTGATGCATTGAAACGGATCAATACTATTATCATCGATTTATGCCGTGATATTTGGACTTATATTTCGATGGAATATTTTAAGCAAAAAATTACTGCTGGTCAAATCGGTTCTTCGGCTATGCCACATAAAGTCAATCCGATTGACTTTGAAAATGCTGAAGGAAACTTAGGAATTGCAAATGCTGTTTTTGAACATCTTGCAGCTAAGTTACCTATATCGCGTCTTCAACGGGATTTAACAGACTCTACAGTATTACGTAATATCGGCGTTCCTTTTGCACATACGTTAATTGCTATTAAATCGACTTTAAGAGGCTTACGTAAATTGATCTTAAACGAGCAGGCATTGGCCAATGATCTGGAAAATAATTGGGCTGTGGTTGCAGAAGCTTTGCAAACTATATTAAGAAGAGAAGGCTATCCAAAACCATATGAGGCATTAAAAGATCTCACGCGTACAAATACACATGTAACGAAAGAGACCATTGCAACATTTGTTGATCATCTAAATGTATCAGAAGAGGTTAAACAGGAATTGAAAGCGATTAGTCCTGCTAACTATACGGGTGTCAGTTTATAAGCTTTGACTTATAGATGACCTTAAGAAAGCTTCTTTTGACCTATATTTGCTTGGAATAAAAATAGATAATACATGGCTACGATTAACGTATATACAGAGTCTACACCCAACCCTTCTACAATGAAGTTTTTGGTCAATAAATTGTTGATCAATGGTAGTGTGGATTTTCCAAATAAAGAGGCAGCACAAGATTCACCGTTTGCACTTGAACTATTCAAATTTAATTTTGTCAATGGGGTATTCTTTGCAAGTAACTTTGTGACCATTACCAAAACAGAAGATGCGGAATGGGAAGATATTGAAGCCCTGCTCAAAGATTTTGTAAAAGGTGCTGTTGAGTCTGAGCTCGCTGTAAAAACGGTACACCACGATACAGAGGTTAATTTTGAGGGTACCGAAACCGAAGTCAAGATACAACAGGTATTACACGATTATGTAAGACCTGCTGTTGAACAAGACGGTGGTGCTATTCACTATAAATCCTTCAACGAGGGGATAGTAACCGTTGAACTTAAAGGTTCTTGCAGCGGTTGCCCATCTTCGACAGTTACATTGAAAGCAGGTATTGAAGGTTTATTGAAACGTATGGTTCCAGAAGTGACTGAAGTTGTCGCAGAGGCCATGTAATCACTGCTTTTTCAACAGAATAAAAAAGGATTCAGCATTGTACTTTGCTGAATCCTTTTTTTTTCACAATCTCAAGAAAGAATAATCCCTATCCGCCATCTATTTAATACGGCTATTTTAAACCTAATTGACAACTTCAAATGAATCTTTAAGTGGAAGGTTAACAGAAGAATTACCAATAAATAGTTCAAATTTACCGGGCTCAACTGTCCAGTTATTGTGCTGATCCAAAAGTTCAAGGTGGGCTGGTAAGATAGTAAACTGTATGGTCTTCTTCTCCCCTGGATTAAGTTCAACTTTTTCGAATCCACGCAAATCCATCTCATAGGTCGTTACCGAAGACAGTACATCTTTGATATAAAGCTGTACAACTTCAGCACCTTTTCTCTTCCCTATGTTTTCAACATCAACCGAAACTTTGATAGAATCTGTTGGTTTAATCTGTTTCTTTGTGAGTTGCAAATTAGAGAAATTAAAATCCGTGTAGCTTAGGCCATAGCCAAAAGGATATAAAAATCCAACAACGCGACTATTCCCCCATCCATTAGGGCCAACCCCGGGCTGTCCAGCCTGTGCTGCAGGCTTCGTTGGAAAATTCATCTCAACCTGTCCGACCGACTTTGGGAAAGAAATGGGTAATTTTCCACTGGGATTATACTCCCCAAACAACATTCCTGCGAGCACATTTCCAGATTGATTGCTCAGAAACCAGCTTTCCACAATTGCAGGTAAATACTTATTTTCCCAATTGACAGAAAGAGGGCGACCATTGACAAGGACCAAAACAATAGGTTTACCTGTTTCTTTCAATTTCATCAAATAGTCACGTTGCTTACCTGGTAAATTTAGATCTGATCTCGACCGACTTTCACCGACTTCTCGTTCCGACTCACCCATCACAGCTATGATCAGGTCTGACTCTTTACCGAGACGAACGCCCTCTGCCATAGTATCCATTTCCTCGCTTGACAGAGCTGTTGGAATAATCTCGCTCTCCGGCCAATTTTTATCCACTACGTCTACCCCTTTGGTATAATCAACCCGAAGTGCCTTTGTTTTTGCATAATTTATGATTCCATCTTTGATTGTAGTGATCGGATTATTGGAAGGCCCATATCGACTTGTCGTATAATTTGTTGCTTCTGCCATTGGCCCCGTCACCAAAATCCGCCTGTATTTATTCACGTCTATCGGAAGTATATTTTGTTCATTTTTCAGGAGAACAATAGATTCTTTATTCATCTGCAGAGAAATTTCCTCATCCGCTGGCGTATGCACTTTTGTATCGGCAATAGCTGCATCTTCTCGCAATGGATGATCAAATAGTCCGAGTTTAAATTTCACGGTCAGGACTTCACGAACCCGTTGATCCAATATTTTGATATCGAGGCCACCCTCGTTGATCAATTCCATTAATGGCGTTAAATAGGTACTTGGCGGGTCGAAATTCGTCCGCACATTCAGCCCTGCCTCCAGCGCCTGTTTAATAGCCTCTTTATAACTTGCCGCAACGTGGTGTTTATTATAAATAAACTCCAAGGCCTCACTGTCGGACACCACATAACCTTCAAAACCATAATCTTTACGTAATAAATCCTGTAAGAAATAGCTGCTAGCTGATACAGGTACACCATCATAATCATTATAACTGCTCATGACCCCCAACGGTTTGGCTTCCTTTATGACCCTTTTAAAGGGGTACAAGTGCAGAGAATGCATTTCACGAAAGCCAACATGAGGATCTGTGCGTGCATTTCCATCTCTTCCACCTTTAGGCACAGAATAGACTGCATAGTGTTTCAATGTAGAGGCGACACCATTTTGCTGAATTCCTAGAACAACTTGTTTCCCCATCTCGGCGATATGAAATGGATCCTCGCCATAGGTTTCAACAACTCTTCCCCAGCGCGGATCTCTAGAAACATCAAGAATAGGCGTATAGACGTTGGTATAACCTAAGTACTTGGCTTCTCTTCCAATCGTCTCCCCTGCTTTACGCACAAGTGCGGTATTCCATGTACTTCCAATATTGATCGGTGCAGGTAAAGAGGTCGCCCGATCGTGGTTGAGTCCATGAATACCTTCGTTTGTAAAGTCGACCGGAATACCAAGCCTTGTATTTTCCACAAACCATTTTTGAACATTATTTAGTGCTTGCGCGTGGCGGCTAAAGGGGTATGAAAATGAACTTTTTGCAGATTTATTATAAGCTAAGCTATTTAACATTTCGTCGATATTGGCCAAGCCATATTTCCAGATCTCTTGATCCCAAGCCGCTGTAGGCTGTTCATCTTTCAAGACCCTTCCGTAGCCATAGAGCGTAACTGTCTGATTGGCCTTCTCTTGAATAGTCATCTGACTTAACAGATCTTCCACACGGTTGGCTATTTCCTGTTTGGGGTCTTCATAGATATCCTTTTTCCCATTTTTGTTGAAATCGATCCAATCCTTATGGTAAATGTTGATGTGCTGGGCAGAAGAATGCAAATAAAGGGCTGAGAGTGCTGAAATAATAAGGTAGCTTTTGAGTTGATTAGGCATTATGCTGAAAATTGTTGGTTTTATAAAGTATGAGCAAGGTACAAAAAAAATAAAAATCTCAGATCAACCATATCATCGTTTCGGAATAAGTCAATATAAATTCATTTTTTAACAAGCATCTAGCTTAAAAATAGTTAACTTTACGACCAATTGTGAAACCAACAAAAAAAATGAGTGCAGATATTAACAAACTAGAACAAATTGCATCGCAGGTAAGACGTGATATCGTACGTATGGTACACGCTTGTCAATCAGGACACCCAGGTGGTTCGTTAGGTTGTACAGATTACTTTGTGGCGCTTTATTTCAATGCAATGAAACGTAATCCTTCCTTTGACATGGATGGAAAAGGAGAAGATCTATTCTTCCTGTCAAATGGGCACATCTCGCCTGTATTTTACAGTACATTGGCGCATGCTGGATATTTTGAAGTGAGCGAATTAGCAACGTTCAGAAAAATCAACTCCAGACTTCAAGGTCACCCGACAACACACGAAGGCCTTCCGGGCATCCGCATTGCTTCGGGATCATTGGGCCAAGGATTATCTGTTGCAATTGGAGCCGCACAGGCAAAAAAATTGAATAAAGACAATAATCTAGTTTATGTTTTAATGGGTGATGGCGAATTGCAGGAGGGCCAAGTTTGGGAAGCTGCAATGTACGCACCACACAACAAAATCGACAATTTGATTGCTACAGTTGACTATAACAAAGCGCAAATTGACGGATCTACAGATCAAGTATTATCTCTTGGTGATCTACGTGCAAAATGGGAAGCTTTTGGATGGGATGTTATGGAAATTGCCAAAGGCAATGACATGAATGCTGTTGTTGCTGGCCTAGCAGAAGCTAAATCGCGTACAGGAAAAGGCAAACCGGTCATTATTCTGATGCATACAGAAATGGGAAGCGGTGTTGATTTTATGATGGGTTCTCATAAATGGCATGGTGTCGCTCCGAATGACGAACAACTGGCGTCGGCGTTGAATCAGCTTACAGAAACTTTAGGAGATTACTAGAATGAAAAAATATACTTATACAGAGTCAAAAGATACACGTTCGGGATTTGGTGCAGGCTTATTGGAAGCAGGAAAGCAAGATGAGAATGTAGTTGCATTATGTGCTGATTTGATCGGTTCATTAAAAATGAACGATTTTATCAAAGAATTTCCAGAGCGTTTTTTCCAAATCGGTATTGCTGAGGCAAATATGATGGGTATTGCTGCCGGACTGACTATCGGTGGTAAAATCCCATTCACAGGTACGTTCGCAAATTTCTCAACTGGACGTGTTTACGATCAGATTCGCCAATCGATTGCTTACTCGGATAAAAATGTGAAAATTGCTGCCTCACACGCCGGTCTAACGTTAGGTGAAGATGGTGCAACTCACCAAATTTTAGAGGATATCGGATTGATGAAAATGCTACCAGGAATGACGGTTATCAATCCTTGTGATTTCAATCAAACAAAAGCGGCTACCATTGCGGCTGCAAAATATGAAGGACCAGTTTATTTACGTTTCGGTCGTCCTGTAGTTCCTAACTTCACAGCTGCTGATCAGGAGTTTATCATTGGCAAAGCTGTGTTATTAAACGAAGGAACAGATGTAACAATCATTGCTACCGGTCACTTAGTATGGGAAGCCATTCAAGCTGGTGAGAAATTGGCTGAATTAGGAATCAATGCTGAGATTATCAATATTCACACAATCAAACCTTTGGATGAGGAGGCTATCTTGAAATCTGTTGCGAAGACAAAATGTGTCGTAACGGCAGAAGAGCACAATCGTCTAGGCGGTTTAGGTGATAGCGTTGCCCAGGTACTTACACGAGAGCTACCTACTCCACAAGAGTATGTTGCCGTGAATGACAGCTTTGGAGAATCTGGTACACCAGCTCAATTGATGGAAAAATACGGTTTGAATGCAGATGCGATTGTTGCTGCAGCTCAAAAAGTAATCAAAAGAAAATAACAAAACTACGCAGGTCAATATATGGATGACGCTTTAATTATAGCAAAATTCGCAGAAGAGAGTACGCGAGAAGAAGCTTTCCGTTTATTGTTGAAGAAATATCAACAGAAGATTTATTGGCATGTGCGAAGAATGGTCATCGATCATGACGATGCAGACGATGTAGTACAGGATATCTTTGTGAAAGTATGGAAGAATCTTGGAAACTTCCGTGAAGATTCACAATTATACACCTGGCTTTATCGTATTGCAACGAATGAATGTATCACCTTCTTAAATAAGAAAAAGCAAAAGCAGAACGTGTCGTTGGATGACGACACGACTGCTTATCTGGCAGAGACACTTGCAGATGGCAACTACTTTAATGGTGATAGAGCCCAAATGAAATTACAACAGGCTTTACTTACCTTACCAGAGAAGCAGAAATTGGTCTTTAATATGAAATATTTTGAAGACATGAAATATGAGGAGATTTCAGCAGTACTCGGAACAAGTGTTGGTGCACTAAAAGCCTCCTATCATTTGGCCGTCAAAAAAATAGAGTCTTTTTTTAACAATCATGATTAAACCTTTTAGCGAAATTAGGTTCTAACAGATACTATGAAGGAAAATGGCACATATCATGATGGGCTGGAGCCTACCAATCTTCCAGCATCATTGCGTGAAAATCCATTTGGCGTACCTGAAAATTATTTCAACGATTTAGAATCAAAAATAATTACACAAGTCAAATTGATCGAATGCAAGGACGAATCCATCTTTGAGGTTCCAGAAGGATATTTTGATAACCTGTCTGACGCCATCATGTGCAAAATAGCGGAAGACAATTTAAAAAATCAAGTTTCTTCTGATGGCTTTGAAATCCCATCACAGTATACTTCCGAATTAACTTCAACGATCTTCAATCGCGTTGCTGAAGACAGGTTAAAAGAAACGATTGCATCAGATGGATTTACAATACCTTCTGGTTACAATCAATCCCTTGAAAATTCCATCTTCGCCCGCATTTCTGAAGATAGATTAAAAGAAACGATTACATCTGATGGATTTACTATACCTTCTGATTACAATCAATCCCTTGAAAATTCTATCTTCACCCGTATCGCTGAGCAAAAATTAAAGGAAACTATTTCTACTGATGGTTTCACCATTGCAACTGGCTATGAGGAGACATTAGAATCGGCTATTTTTGCACGTATTGCTGAAGAAGAATTAAAAGAATCGATTGTTGAGCCAGGATTTGGGCTTCCACAACATTACTTTGAAACGCTTTCGGACAGAATTATTAACGCTGTACAGGAACCTGAAAAAGGTAATACGCCTATCCATCAAATAGGAAAACCGAAAAAATGGTATGCTCGCTATGCTGTTGCTGCATCTTTTGCTGCCATGTTGAGCATAGGAGGATATTGGGGCTATCAATATCAACAACAAAATGCTACTCCTGTGGAAACTGTTGCAGAAGAGCAATTGAGCCAGCATTTATCGGAAATTCCTAAGCAGGAGATCATCAATTACCTTGCTGCATCAGCTTCTGGTGATGATATGATCTATATGTCTCAGTATACTGATGAAACAAATCTCCCTACAAAGGGATTTGGGAGCAATATATCTAAACAAGAAATAGAAGATTATCTAAACTATACCTTATAATGATGTTCAATAGAAAAAACATATGGATAACATTGTTCTTTAGTATATTTTCTATTGCCTTGGGCTTTGCACAAGACAAAAATCGATTTCAAGCTATAGAAAATGAAAAGATAGCTTACATTACTAAAGAACTAGATTTAACTCCAAGAGAGGCTCAGCAATTCTTCCCGCTCTATAACGAGTATAGCCAGACATTGTGGGATATCAGGAAAGAGAAGTTGAATGGTGCTCCTAAAAATAGTTTCAGAGGCGGTTCCAGGGATGTGTTGCAATACGATGCAAAGGAAGTAGAAGTCAAAAAAGAATACCGTGCCAAATTTGCAAAGGTCATAGGTAATGCCCGGGCATCCCAATTTTTTGAAGTAGAACAGGAATTTAGAGAACATCTATACAAATCCTTACAGAATAGAAGAAAATAATCCGGAAAATAAAAAAGAAGTCTTGAAGACTTCTTTTTTATTTTCGGACATTTGTAAGATCATGTTAAGCAACAGAGAATTATTTTTAATGAATACCGCTCAAACGTCTAGCTCACCTAGATTAGTTGAAGTGGTTAAGGCGGAAGGGGTCTACCTTTACGGCCCCAATGGAGAAGAATACATGGACCTGGTCTCCGGTTTTAATGTCAGCAATATAGGTCATCGTCATCCGAAGGTTCTGGAAGCCATCAAATCACAGTTGGATCAATATTTACATGTCACCGTGTATGGTGAATTTGTACAGGCCCCTCAGGTGCAGTTTGCAACAGAATTACTTGCAGAACTCCCAGCTAGTTTTCAATCGGTATACCTCACCAACAGCGGTACGGAAGCGGTAGAAGGCTCCATGAAAATAGCAAAGAAATATACGGGGCGCAAACAGATTATCGCGGCGAAAAAAGCGTATCATGGAAGTACCCAAGGTGCGCTCAGTCTTATTGGAAACGACGAGTATCGTAAAGCGTATGCTCCACTCCTACCCGAAATTGATTTTATCCAGTTTAATGACCTGGAAGATCTGACAAAGATTACCGAACAAACTGCTGCTGTTATCCTCGAAGCTATTCAAGGGGAAGCTGGTGTTCGGGTACCCGATATTGCTTATATGCAAGCCGTCAGAAAACGCTGTGATGAAACAGGTACCCTACTGATCTTTGATGAAATCCAAACTGGTTTTGGCCGTACAGGCCGTCTCTTTGCTTTTGAACATTTTGCTATCGTTCCGGATATTCTCATGCTCGCTAAAGGCATCGGTGGCGGTATGCCGTTAGGCGCATTTGTCGCTGCCAAAGAAGTGATGGATGTAATCAAGGACAATCCCATGCTTGGGCATATTACCACTTTTGGGGGACATCCTGTAAGTTGTGCAGCGGCACGAGCTTCACTTGCTGTCATCAAAGAAGAAAAACTGGTCGAGCAAGTAGAACGAAAAGCTCTTTTATTTAGAGAGAAGCTCAAGCATCTTGCAATCAAAGAAATCCGAGGATTAGGTCTTATGATGTGTCTACAGTTGGATTCTTTTGATCAAGTTTACAACGTCAGCAAGTACTGTGCAGAAAACGGCGTTATGATAGACTGGTATCTGCACTGTGAAACAGCACTGCGTGTGGCTCCTCCATTGACGATTACCGATTTTGAAATCGAAAAAGCTTGTAACATCATTATAAAAGGTTTGGAAAAATATGCTTAAAGTACGTAACTTTAAGCATAACAAAAACCTAATAATGAACACAAACCGCAGATCTTTTATCAAAAAAAGCATTATTGGCACTGGCTTATTGACTGGCGCCAATTTACTGGGAAACGATGTATTCGCGCACGAATCAACAGCTAATTCCCCAAAAATCAGTTTAAATAACGACGACATTATTTTATTTCAGGGCGATTCCATTACAGACGTAGGTCGCGATAGAAATAACAAAAATGCCAATGATACAGCAGCATTGGGCCACGGTTATGCCTTGCTGGCCGCCAGTCAACTTTTAAATAAATATCCTGCAAAGAAGCTAAAGGTTTATAATACAGGTATCAGTGGAAATCGGGTACCCGATCTTCAAAAACGCTGGCAGGAGGATACGCTGGCAATTAAACCAACTGTATTAAGCATCTTAATCGGTGTAAACGATTTCTGGCGAACAATCGACCGGGGAGCGCAAACGACCGTTGAGGAATATAAATCCCAATATAAACAGTTGTTACAGGAAACACTTCAAAAGCTTCCAAATGTCAAATTGATCATTGGAGAACCCTTTGCGGTGAAAGGAGTCGGACATATCACTGACGCTTGGTATCCTAAATTTTTAGCTTACCAGGAATCTGCCCGGGATATCGCAAAAGAATTCGGGGGGATTTTAATTCCCTATCAAAAAATATTTGACAATGCCCAAAAGAGTGCGCCTGGTGCCTATTGGGCAGCAGATGGCGTGCATCCCACACTTGCTGGGGCACAGATGATGGCATCCGCATGGATGGACTGTATTAAATAGTAGAGAAACAGGAAGAAAAAGAGTGGATGTTTTGACCATCCACTCTTTTTTCTTAAAGGGTATATCTATTGGTTCGTGTTTTTCATTAAAGTATCAACGAACTCACTATGCCCGTTTATTGAGAAGTATTTAGTATCACTAACTTCAATGGAACCCGCGGCACTAAGTTATGGAACAGAAAAAACATTCTGTTCGCTTTTCGAGCTGTTGATGCTCGCAAACAATCGTCAAGTGTTTTTGTCTAACATATATGTATGAAATGACCTGTGACCTAAATTTCTTTATAAGGTGTTTTTTGTAAATCAGGCAGAAAGTAGGCCACGATACCAATCAACGGAAGATAAGAACAGAGGTGGTAGATAAACTCGATGGAAGTATGGTCTGCTTGCCACCCAAGTACAGCCGAGCCAATCCCTCCCATTCCAAACGCGAAACCGTAAAATAAGCCTGATACCATACCTAACTTTTTAGGTAACAGTTCTTGTGCGTAAACGATAATTGCCGGGAAGGCCGAAGATAATATTAAACCGATCATTACAATTAATACACCGGTCATCGTAAGGCCGACATAAGGTAATGCCAGTGCAAATGGCGCTACACCCAAAACGGAGAACCAGATAACGTATTTACGGCCAAATCGATCGCCAAATGCACCACCCAATAAGGTTCCCACCGCAACCGCTATCAGAAAATAAAATAGATAAACTTGTGCTTCCACTTCATTAATTCCAAATTTCTTTATTGTATAAAACTGAAAGTAGTTTGTAATGCTTGCTATATAGAAGTATTTTGATACGATCAATAATAGGAGTATAATTACGGTCATAACGATCCGACTATTGGGCAAATCAGGAACTCTTATTGTTCTCTTCGTTGATTTTGCTGTATTTTGAAGTCTTTTTTTATACCAAGAACCGATATAATACGATATGAATTGGCCTAAAATTGTGAATAAGCACATCCAGGCAATTGCCTGCTGGCCTCTCGGCAAAACTAAGAAAGCAACAATGATTGGCGCCATAGCGGTACCTGCGTTCCCGCCGATCTGAAAAATAGACTGCGCCATACTTCTCCGTCCCCCTGAAGCCATGTAAGCAACGCGAGAAGATTCGGGATGAAATATCGAAGAACCTATCCCTACAAGAAAAACAGAAAATAAGATCCATTCATAGCTATGTGCTTTAGAAAACAAAAGCATACCGAGGAGCGAAAAAGACATTCCTATAATCTGCGAATATGGAACAGGGTGTTTATCTGTAAATGAGCCTACAACTGGTTGAAATATGGAGGCGGCAATTTGATACACCATCGTAATCATTCCAACCTGAGAAAAACTCAGATGATGCTCTTCTTTAAGTAAGGGGTAAGTTGCAGGTATCACAGCTTGAATCATATCATTCAACAGATGCACCATACTTACGGCAAACAAAATCGAAAAAATAGGTCTAGTTGCTTTCTCTTTTATCATGATTTCGCTAAAAATTAAAAAGGTCGATTTTCTCAAATCAACCTACACTATCTTCATATAACTATACTACACGTACCAATAATCCCTTCAGATACTCGCCTTCGGGAAATGATGCCCGCACAGGATGATCTTCAGGTTGGTGAAATTGTCTAATAAACTGAATTTCCTTACCAGCATCCAATGCTGCCCAAGCAAGCACCTGTTTAAAGGTGTCCATGTCCATCGCACCTGAGCAAGAAAAAGTCGCTAATAATCCACCACTGTTTAGTAGCATTAATCCACGACGGTTCAAGTCTTTATAAGCCCGTGATGCTCTCTCTAAAGCAGATCGAGAAGGAGCATATTTGGGTGGATCCAAGACGATCAGATCAAATTTCTCACCTTCATCAATGAATTTTCGCAATTGTTTATTTACATCAGACAATATTGCTTTGTGCCGCTCCGGTTCAAAACCGTTTTCAGCAATATTCTTTTCCAGTGTCTCAATAGCTAAAGCCGAGCTATCTACGGATACGACTTCTGATGCTCCGTTTTTCAAGCTATTTAATGTAAAGCCCCCAGAATAGCAAAAGCAGTCTAGGACTCGTTTATTTGAAACGTAATTGGCTGTCAGCTGACGGTTTTCACGTTGGTCGCAATAGAATCCGGATTTTTGTCCATCGATAATATTAACCTTATAATGAATACCATTTTCGATAACGTCGACAAACTCAGACGGAAGCTCACCATGCAAAAGACCATTTGTATCGGGAAGCCCCTCATGTTCACGTGATTTCAGGTCGCTCCGCTCATAGATTCCTTTAGGTTGCAATAAGGCATTCAGTTCATCGATAATAATTGATTTGACTTTTTCAACCCCTACAGCGTGAACTTGAATGGAAATAAAATCAGCATATTTATCTACAATCAGTCCAGGAAGGAAATCTGCTTCTGCAAAAATCAGACGTAAAGTATTCGTAACGCCTTCTTGTAACAGATGCTGTCTTGCAGCTACTGCCTTTTGAATACGAGCTCGCCACCAATCTGCATCAATCTGTGCTTGAGGATTCCATTCCAACAGGCGAATGGCTACACGTGAGCTATTGTGAAATAGACCATAGGCTATAAATTCACGTTCAGCATTGTAAACGCTAACAACTTCGCCATCTTCAATTTTATCGGACAATGATTTAATTGCTCCAGAAAATACCCAAGGATGCAATTGCCAGGCAGCCTTATCCTTACCCTTATTCAAATAAACTGATTTCATTGTTGCAAAATTAACGTAATAATTCGACATCCCGACGAAACTTTCCGGATAAAACAATCCAAGAATTTTAATTACTTCTGTATAAAAATAAAAAGGGCTCCTAAAGGAGCCCTCGGCGTTTAGTTATGGTTGATTAGATATTTTTTAAACGCTTCAAAATCTACTTTCAAAGGTTCCGCTAATTTTTCTTTTCCCTGCAATGCTTCTGCACCGGCAGGCAACACTATTTTTTCGAATACATCTGTAGCTATTGCATCAGGGAATTTGCAGGGATGTGCTGTGGATAAGAAAACCGACGCATACTGACCCGGATTTTCTTTCGCATAAGATCGGGCACCAAGCCATGCGATTGCCGTATGAGGACAGGCGATGTATCCGAATTCTTCAAATAGTTCTTGCATCCCTTTTTTTGTTTCTTCATCTGTAAAAGTATAGGAAGAGAGCATATTTTTTAATTCGGCCACGTTACCACCAAAAAGATCCTGGATACGTACCCAGTTACTCGGATTCCCAACATCCATTGCGTTGCTTAATGTCTGAATAGAAGGCAGTGGCTCATATTTACCAGAGGAAAGAAATCTGGGTACGGTATCATTGACGTTTGTCGCAGCGACGAAATGCTTTACAGGAAGTCCCATTTTATAAGCCAATAGACCTGCTCCAATATTACCAAAATTACCACTCGGTACTGTAAATACGACTTCATTAATTCCCTGTGATTTCAATTGTGCATACGCATAAAAATAATAGAATGTCTGTGGGATCAATCTTGCAATATTAATTGAATTAGCGGATGTCAAACGTAGCACATTGTTGAGTTCAGTATCGCTAAAAGCCTGTTTTACCAATGCCTGGCAATCGTCAAACGTTCCTTCTACTTCAATCGCCCTTATATTCTGACCATTGGTGGTTAACTGTAATTCCTGCACGTCAGAGACTTTACCTCTGGGGTATAAGATCGTTACACGAGTCCCTTCTACACCGAGGAAGCCTAAAGCAACGGCGCCACCAGTATCACCGGATGTTGCAACAAGAACATCCAGTAATTTATCGTCCGTTTTTGAAAAATAACCCATGACCCTACTCATAAACCGAGCTCCAAAATCTTTGAAGGCATAAGAAGGTCCATGAAATAGTTCAAGCACGGCCGTACTGTCTGTCAAGAATTTTACGGGAGCGTCAAAATTAATGGCATCGTTCACTATCTGCTTTAGGTCGGCTTTGGGTATATCATTTCCCAATAGGGTAAAAGCAACTTCAAAAGCAATCTCCTGTAAGGAGTATTGCTGTATATTCTTAATGAACAGGGGATCTAAGTGGGGGATCACCTCAGGCATATACAGTCCTTTATCGGCAGGTAACG
This sequence comes from Sphingobacterium sp., assembly GCA_022712315.1. Taxonomy (GTDB): domain Bacteria; phylum Bacteroidota; class Bacteroidia; order Sphingobacteriales; family Sphingobacteriaceae; genus Sphingobacterium. The sequence continues at coordinate 15,026 of JALAGS010000112.1, forward strand.
AATTGAAGACTGCGTCTTTAAAGGACACTTCTAATGCTTTATTATTTGTACTATAAAATTTCATATGCTAATCATCTGTTTTAAAGGGCATATGGAGTATCCAGTTATCTTCATTTGTGTTTTAGAAAGTGGATATTCCATTTAATTATCTTCTTTTGGGGTAGTGATCGATTAAAATCCGATTTCATCACCCTTGATTCTATCAGTAAATATATTTCAATCTAATACTCTCGGTCCTTCCACATTAACACGGGAAACGTAACCAAAACTTTCTATCTCATTTTCTTTGAGGTGTGCCTGAATTTTATCCGCGATATCCCTTGCTATGCTTTCGTCCCGTGTTATTGCTACAACGGAAGGGCCGGACCCAGAAATACCAAAACTCAATGCCCCGTTTTTCAGCGCAATTTCTTTCATCTCATAAAACTGAGGAATTAAAATTGCACGGGTTGGTTCTATAAGAATATCTTTCATGCTTCTTGCGATAAGGTCATAGTCTTCTTTGAATAAAGCAGCTACTAACCCGGCAATATTACCCCATTGGGTCACAGCATCTTTTAATAATACTTTATCTTTTATAAGCTGTCGTGCATCGCGTGTCGGAACATCGACCTGGGGAAAAACAACTGCTGCAACAAGTTCTTTCGGTGAAGGAATGGAAATAACATCCAAGGGTTCGTTTCCCCGGATCAATGTTATGCCCCCATAAAGTGCCGGAGCAACGTTATCGGCGTGCCCTGTTCCACAGGCCAAACGTTCACCTTCCACACAGAATGGCAACAATTCTTCTTTAGTCAACGGATTGCCAAGCATGGTATTTATGGCAAAAAGTCCTGCGACGGTGCTTGCCGCACTGGATCCTAATCCCGAACCAATAGGCATATGTTTATGTAACTCAATTTCGACCCCTACCTTTGACGAAATATTCAATGCCTGTAGTAGATATTGAACACAGGCCGAAACAGTATTCTTGCCGGGATCCAACGGCAGTCTTCCATCGTCGCCTGTAATTGTCCGGATTGTAACTCCCGGCTGTTGCGTTCGCCTCATAACCACTTCATCGCCGGGTTCTTCGACAGCGAATCCCAATATATCAAAACCACAGATCATGTTTGCGACAGTTGCAGGTGCAAAGACCCGAACTTCCGACAGCATGTTGTCTAAATTGATTACTTTATCCTTCAGATATTCTACATTTAAATTATTGGCCATCACGTAATAATTATTTTTCCTTGTTTTTATGCTCCAACATTTACCAAATCTGCAAATACACCTGCTGCTGTCACCTCAGCCCCTGCTCCAGGCCCCTTTACGACCAGAGGACGTTCCTTATAGCGTTCTGTAGTAAATGATATAATATTATCGCTACCTGATAATGCATAAAAGGGGTGGTTTTCATCAACAAACTGAATTGAAATAGAGACCTTTCCATTTTCCAGTTTTCCGATATAACGGATGACTTTATTTTCATCGGCAGCCTTCTTCTTCATTTCTTCGAAATATCCATTTTCCCGTTGCAGTTCTGTATAAAAAGAATCTACTGTATCCGCTTTCAAACATGCTGGCGGTAAAATTGCACCAAGGTCCACATCTTCTGCTTCAATGGCATATCCGGCATCTCTTGCTAAGATTAGCATTTTACGCATAAAATCTATGCCTCCTAAATCATCCCTTGGATCTGGTTCAGTATATCCCAGTTCCTGCGCCTGTTTTACCACATTATAGAAGGAAGCATCCGCTTTAAAATTGTTAAAAATATAGGATATTGTTCCGGAGAGGATAGCTTCAATCTTCACTATACGGTCACCGCTCAGCATCAAATCTTTAAGAACTCTGACAATAGGTAACCCTGCGCCTACATTGGTTTCATAAAAGAAATCTACACCGTGTTTATGCGCCGTATCCCGGAGGGTCTTATACTGTTCATATTTTCCTGAATTGGCAATTTTATTACAAGTGACAATCGAAATATTGGATTTAAAAATATCTTCATAGTAGGTCGCTGGAAGTTTACTGGCCGTATTATCAATAAATACACAGTTTGGTAAATTCAGTGTTTTCATCCGCTCAACAAATAATGCTAAGTCTGATTCGGTTCCATTCTTAGCGAGCTCATCGGACCAATTACTTAAGTCGACGCCTTCGGTATTAAAAAGCATTTTACGGCTATTTGAAATTCCGACAACCTTAATTTCAATATCATTCTTATCCAGCAGGAAATCGTGTTGATTTTCCAATTGTTTAAATAACGTTGCACCGATATTACCAGTACCGATATTAAATACATGCAACGTTTTCTTTAATTCCGCGAAAAAGGCGTCGTGCACAGCGTTGAGTGCTTTAGCCAAATCACCTTTACCAATAATAACAGATATATTGTATTCAGATGATCCTTGAGCAATAGCACGAACATTGATCCCGTTACGGCCCAGAGCGGCAAATAACCGCCCGGACATGCCAGGTGTTCTTTTCATATTTTCACCCACAATGGCCAAAACAGATAGATTATCCTCGATCGCCGGAACGACCAGTTTATTGGCTTGAATTTCCAATTCAAATTCCACTTCGATCAATTGTATCGCGCGTTTGGCATCGGATGGATTTACAGCAAATGTGATGCTATGTTCTGAAGAAGACTGTGTGATCAGGACAACATTGATCTGTTCTCTAGCCAGGAGTGTAAAAAGCCGTCCACTAAAACCCGATTTACCAATCATACCCGATCCACTCAGGTTGATTACCGAGATATCCGAGATAGAAGAAATTCCCTTTATTGGGAGCGCAGTTTTTCCACTATCAAACTGAATTACTGTTCCGGAGAAATCTGGTTCAAAAGTATTACGAATAACGATCGGTATCTTCTTTAAAAAGGCCGGAATCATAGTCGGCGGGTAAATCACCTTCGCTCCAAAATACGATAGCTCCATGGCCTCTGTGTAAGATAATACCGGTAGTGAAAAAGCTTTCTTCACAATCCGTGGATCAGCAGTTAGCATGCCATTTACATCCGTCCAAATTTCGATCGCTCTAGCATCGAGTATCGACCCGAAAATAGCTGCGGTATAATCCGAGCCCCCTCTTCCTAATGTTGTGATACGTCCATTTTCGTTACTACCAATGAAACCAGTGACAAACAGAAGTTTATCGCTATGCGTGATGTATAGGGATTTCACCAATTGCTCCGTTAAAACTTCATTTAAATGAGCATTACCAAAATTTGAATCAGTTTTCACGTAATGGGAGGCATCTACAAATAGAGACTCAGGAATATACTGCTCCATAACCTTAGACACCATATAATTTGAACAACGTTCTCCATAACTAAGGATCAAATCCTTGCTTTGATTGCTTAGTTCCTTTAATGCAAAAATTCCTTGGAGAAGGTCCTCTATTTCGTTAAAAAATAGTTTCAGTTTTGTAAATACAGGATTTTGGTATTTCACTGCCAGAAGCTCTTTAACCACCGTAAAATGCTTATCTTCCAAGGATTTTAGGCCATCGGAAAAGGACTTTCCCTCCGCAGCATCCTCCGCCAACTGAGTAAGCAGGTTTGTTACACCCGACATCGCTGACAATACAACTAATGGCTTTTCCTTTGCATCGTAAGATTTTTTAACAATACTTAGGACCGCCTTAAGACTTTCTACTGTGCCAACCGATGTTCCTCCAAATTTTAAAACTTTCATACTGTTTTATACTGTTTGTTTAGATTGATGATTTTTATGATAAAAAAGAAGCGCTTTCCTTTTGTCGAGGAAAGCGCTTCTAAATATTGTGTCTACAATTATATACAACGAAACTACTTCCTCCTAAGTTTTATCCCGGTGGTAATAATAATCGACGTAATAATTGTATTTGTGTTCATTGCTTTTGCTTATGTTTTGTAAATATAGAACAAATATTATCACTTTACCAAAGAAAATTAATATTTTTTTTAAGATTCACAACAGGAAACCCAATAGAGTGGCATTCTATCATAATAGTAATGTTTTTAGATGTAGCAAAAGATCTACTTTGTGTAGTCAATGATTGACAGTGCTATTAATTTACAATATGCCCAAAATGAACTTTAGCAAGATGTTAAAATTGTTAAAATTTCGTTAAATACCTTAAAATAAATTTGACCTTAAACTGATATTGTATTATATTCGCAACAGTGCTGTCCAAAATAGATGACAGTGTTGAATTTTAAAAGTTAAATGTTGTACAAAAAAGCGATTTAATGAAAACAAAGAAATTTATAGCGTCAATGCTATTTATCGGCTTATGTCTAGTGTCGCAGGCACAAACCAACAGAAACTCCAAACCAGAATCAGATCCTGATAACCTAGCGAAAGAATACTTTTCACAAATCATGGGAGTTGCAGTCTCAGCAACAACAAATACCAAACTTTATCAATTTGTTTATGAATGGCTAGGTACTCCATACCGTTTAGGGGGAGATTCAAAAAGAGGCATTGATTGTTCTAAATTTTCTTATGAATTATACGATAAAGTGTTTAACACTTCATTAGGGTATAATAGCAGAAATCAGTATTCTCAAGTCAAAACTGTTGAAAAGAATGAACTTAAAGCAGGTGATTTGGTATTCTTCAAAATTAGAAGTAAAAGTATCACACACGTGGGGGTCTATATCGGGGACAATAAATTTGCACATGCATCTTCGAGCAAAGGTGTCATGATCAGCAATTTGGATGAGCCTTACTGGCGACGTTATTATTACAATGGAGGTCGTTTACCAGAAGATAATAGATCGCTTACCGCGGAAATATTAAAAGCAGAAAAAGATAATAAATTGAATTAATAAAAATTGATTTGATGTCTGACAAGTCCAAAACGTTTAACTCGTTTTGGACTTTTTTTATACAATATAATATCCTATTTTTACCCTATAATCATCGGAATACTATTATGTCTTCAAAGAAAACGCTCATCTTAAATAAAGAACAAATAAAACAAAAATCTATTCGGATTGCCTATCAAATTTTGGAAGACAATTTTGAGGATGAAACACTTGTATTGGTAGGAATTGCTGACCGGGGTTATGTATTTGCGCAACGTCTACAGGCGATCTTGCAGGACATTTCAGACAAGGAAATCCTGTTGATTAAGGTCACTATGAAAAAAACCAGCCGGTCGTTAAGTGCAAGCACAGACTTGCCTGTTGATATCGCAAAAGATAAGACGATTATTCTCGTTGACGATGTGCTCAATAGCGGCAGAGCATTAGCTTATGGATTAGGTGTATTCCTGAATGTTCCACTTAAGAAAATGAGAACGGCTGTATTAATTGACAGAAGCCACCATAAGTTTCCCATATTTAGTGACTACTATGGAACGAAGCTTTCCACGATATTAAGAGAACACGTTACTGTTACTCTCGAAGAATTCGATAATGAAGAAGATGCAGCATGGTTAGTCTAAACCATGCTGTTATTTTTTTGAAACTTTCAATTTCATTCCCGGCTTAATCCGATTTCCACTTAAATCGTTTTCACTTTTAAGCCGACCGACCGAGGTTCCATTTTTATCTGCAATCTCAGATAATGTATCGCCTTTCTTCACAACATAATACGCTGTACGCGTAGCATTAGAGGCACGCTGTTGGCTCTTCTTTGAAGATCTTTCCGTATTACGCGCTAATTTGGCACTTACAAAATCATCCTCCTTTTTTATCAGTAGATTTTGCCCAGGGACAATCTGATTGCCACGCAGGTTATTCCAGGATTTTATATCCTGTACGGTTACTTCAAACTTATCAGCGATTGAAGCAAATGTCTCCCCAACTTTAACTTTATACCTGCCATTTTGAATGGATTCTCCTAAATTTTCAGCCTGACTGCTATTTACCGAAGGTACTGGCGTATTAAGAGCGGCATACAATTCCTCTGTGGCTATCTTTTTATCAACTACAGGTAAAATTAGTCGCAATGGAGAGTCTTCCGTACCGTTTAATACATTCTTTTTAAAACTGGGGTTCAATGCACGTAATGTCTCTTTTGACACATGCAGAGCATCCGCTATTTGATTCAGTGAAATCCGTTTATTGATATCCAATGACTGTGTCCGCAGTGAAAGTTCGGTATCCGCCGCATTGATGTCATTTTCATCCGCATATTTCATCGCATATGTCATGGCGATAAATTTAGGGATATAGTTTTGGGTCTGCTGTGTCAGATATGGAGCGATATCCCAAAAGGTAGCTTTATCCTTTCCCGAGCGTTGAATCGCACGGCTGACAGCGCCTTTACCACCATTATAAGATGCTATCGCTAATAACCAATCACCATACTCATCATAAGCTTCTTTCAGGATCTTTGCAATCGCATAACTTGATGCAATGGGATCCATACGTTGGTCAGTATAACTGTCTACAGTAAGATGATAGGTTTTGGCCTCATAGTACATCAATTGCCATAAGCCTGTTGCTCCGGCACTAGAGATATCACGTGGATTTAAAGATGATTCGACGACACTCAAATATTTGAGTTCACGTGGTACGCCGACCTCATCCATGATTTTATCAAACAATGGGAAATAATATTGCCCTAATCCCATCATCCGGCACATGTAGGGATTGTAGTTATCAGATGTATATTTAGCGATCAAATCTTTTACCCTCGGCGAATAATCCAATGGCACCTCACGCTCTATTGCTTTCAATTTTCGAACCAGCTGTATATCTTCATCTGTAATTTCTGAATCATGCCGGTTATTTCCCGAAGATTTTATACTGTCCAGGTATTGATAAATCTCCTGCTTTTCCTTTTCGATGCTTTTTTGAAAGAAGGTCTGGGCGGCTTCTTTCATGCCTTCTACAGCGCTTTCTTGGGCCATGAGTGGCAGCACATAGCATACCCCTCCTAGTATTGAAATTAACGTCTGTTTTCCGATCATAAATTTACTGTTAAATCCGAGTTTGATTCTTCTGCTGAAAAATCAACAATAATCTAAACGCTTAGAAATGGATTTTAGTATAAAAATGGTTTTCGTCCTATTTTGCTGCAGGCCGAGTATAAAACAAAATACGATCTTGTTCCTCACAAAATCGTATCTATGCTATATGGGATCAAAATCTCCCTTATTTGTTATCTTCTACTTCAGATTTTTTTTCAGGTGAAGACTCATCTTTCTGACCTTCTTTAAACTCCTTCACTCCTTTACCCAATCCGCGCATCAATTCAGGAATCTTCTTGCCACCAAATAATAGTAACAATATTACTACAATGACAATTAACTCTTGCCCCCCGATTCCCATGATTAATAATGATGTTGACATAACTATAATTTCTTGTTTTTCAATTCTTTTAAACTAAAACTTTTCTCTTTCATTACAAATGTAATGATAATTATTAAATATAGTAATTATTTCTTATCTCGCCAACCACGACATCGGATTCATTGGTGTTGTTCCTTGTAATACAGAAAATTCTACCATCGGAACACCTGTATCCGAGTCTACATCTGCCGTTCCTATAGTTTGTCCAGTGCTTACTTTCTGTCCTTTTGAAACACTTACTCCAGCCAAATTCATATACACCGTAAAGTACTCACCATGTTTAATCATGACAATACGCTGTCCCATCATCGATACTATACTCAAAACTTCTCCATTAAATACTGCCTTCACGGCCGCACCGCTTGATGTTTGTATTTTAACAGTTTCGTGATCCCAATTGACATTTCTTCCGACACTTTCAGAACCAAACTCTTGCATAATCTTCGCATTAGAAACAGGCCAAGGTAAGCTACCGCGGTTCGATCTAAAGTCATTTGAAAGTTTGACTGCTTCCGGGGTACTACGTAAGACTTCAGAATCTGATTTTCGCGTGGTATTACTGCTTTTCGAACTTGTATTATTCTTACCTTTTGTATTCGATGCAGATTCATTCGCTTTGCGGTTGCGCTCAGCAGCGGCTTCTGCTGCACGACGTGCCGCCTCAGCCCGCCGACGTTCAGCTTCAATCTCTCTTCTAATGATTTCCTTAATGGCCGCATTAATACGACGTTCCTCTTTTTGCTTTTGTGTAATATCTTTCTTCACCCCACGTTCTGTAACAATTAGATCGCTCAATTGTCCTGAAAAAACAGATCGTTGTTGTGAAATGGTTCTTTTCTCATTTTCTTGCTCTTTCATCAAAGCAACCTGTTTATTTCGGTCCGCCTGCAATTGAGCGATTTTTTGTTCAATCTGTTTCTTGGTATTTTCAATATCGGCAGCTTTCAGCTTTCTCGAATCGTTAAACTGTTGCAGGTACTTTACCCGTCGGAATCCTTGATTAAAATCCTTCGACGCAAAAATAAACATCAATTTATTATAGGCATTTCGGTTTCTGAACGCAAACATCACCATCTTCTCATAGTCACGTTTCATCTTTTCCAACTCAGCCTTCAACTTATTTACGGCAGCTGTATTTGCGTTGATATGCTTATTGATGACAGCGACTTCCGAAGTAATGGTATTTATCTTCTGCTCGCGTAAGTTAATCTGCTTACTTAATGCTGTCACTTGTTGTTGGGTCAGTGATTTTTCTTTTGCAATCTCTTTGACCGTATTTTGTAATTCAGCAATTTCGCGATTGAGCTTCTCGCGCTGTTTTTCAAGTTCAGCCCGAGTCTGTGCCGATGAAATCCCAATCATGAAAAGGAAAGCAGCTATACTAAGTATCGTCTTTTTAAAGTTCATTTACAGTACTATTTTTTTGTGTTTGCCATCTTTCTACCCTATCAGTTTACGCCTAACTTTAGCAAACTAATTGCGAAAGTAATAAATCTAATGGAAATAGACAGCTTCTCATCGGATTACTTTATAACGTGACGATACTGAAAAAGGCATTTCGACCGGTTCATTAAAAGTCACTTTATTGAAATTTATCTCTGTTTTTATCTCTTGGCGGCCATCAGAGATAATCATTTTTAACAGCATCGGAAATTCCTGTCCAGAAGCCATGGCATATTGCCCATAATTAGCCTCGAGTAGCTGTTTTTTGGAAAGTTGTGCCAATCTGAATTGATAAGGCCTATTGTTATTATTTAATTTATACAAAAAATCCAGCTCATTCAGTTTACCATCCAGCTGAACAGAGGTCGAATCCTGTTTAAAGTTTACCTGATCGATATCGGACAATAGATTCACAGACAGGTTAGCCAGCAATAGATCCTGTAAGTTTCCAAAAGTCAGATCCGGACTTGCAAAACGATAGAGATAATCGAATGGTTTAACCATATATTCACTCTGGAATTTATTTAAGATTTGTACACTATCGGGTGTTATCAGTACCCGAGCCACTTCGATACCTAATGTAGCGGAAATGGAAATCCAGATTCTCTTGTCTTTCTCTATTCGAATATTCGAAGTGACATCATAATTGTCCTTGCCAAGATCAAGACGCATTTTAGCTTTTCCGGAAAAAGTTGAATAATTCAAATTGGTCAAAAAAAGATTTCGTAAGCTGTTTTTCTTTGCTTCCCTTGTATTATCTTTTATAACCAATTCATTTTCTGCTTTGAGGTCAGCCCCTTTTAGCAGCTTCTTCTTGGAACTACAAGAAGAAAGCAGAAAGACCACAGCACTCACCCAAACAATTTTATTCCACATAACTTTTAGTCTCAATCTTCTTTTTCAATTTCAGCTTATTTTCTTCCGTATCAACTCCCTTTTCTAAAGCCAGGTTCCATTGTTTAACAGCGTCGGTTGTTTTCCCCAACTTCATTAGAATATCGCCGTAATGTTCCAGCAAAACCGAAGTTTGGGGATTGGTGTTCTTCAACGCTTTTTGAATCCATACCAGCGCATCCTCATATTTTCCATTCGCGAACAGCACCCAAGCATAGGTATCTTCAAAAGTTCCATTATTGGGTTGCAGCTTCGTAGCCATTGCGGCATACTTTGTTGCATCATCAAGCCGCTCTTTTCTTAACGACAAATAGTATGCTAAATTGTTCATGGCCGTCACATTTGTGCTATCCAACCGAATAGCTTCGATATAAGCCGCATCAGAAGCTTTGTACATTTTAAGGGAGTTATAAATATCACCTAATCCCCCATAAATATTAGCTTGCAGGAAAGGAGATTCATCTTGCGCATTATTAAGAGCAGCTTCCATAAACTTGCGACTATTATCCATATCCTTCTTCATCAAATAAGCCATACTTGTAAAATAAAGTATAGTTGCATTGTTGGGCACATAATGCAAAGCCTCCCCACCATGAGCAATTGCCTGATCAAATTCTCCCTTGTCCATATCCAAGCTCATCAACATTCGCCAAGCATCAATCTGATAAGGATTCATACTAACAGCTACCGCTAGGGAACTCTGTGCTGCGGACTTATCGTCTTTCAACCAGAGTACCTGTCCCTTTGCCATATGGCTTTCCGCAATTCGTGGATGAACTTCGACCAAGATATTGGCTAATTCCAAAAGTTGTTCTTTCGTATAGGGACCTTTTGGATTCAATAAGGTCATTATAATTCGATTTTTGTCCGCAAAATCCACCTTTTTGGATTGAAATCCTTGTTTAAGGGCATCGAAAGATAATTTTATTTTTTTATCAAATCGATAAAGATCCGCTAAATCAAAATAAAGAAAATCCTCCTTTGTCGTCTGAATCCCTTTATTAATATAGTCTAAAGCAAGCTTCGAATTTTTGGAAAGGTTATACGCCTGAGCCAGTTGGCCATATACTTGTGCAAGAGTAGTGCCCTTGTCGGCCCAAGGTTTTAGCAGATCAATGACAGCTTTATAATTCCCGGCATCATTTAATAACACACTGCCAACCATATCCAATGTATCTGAAGCCGTTGCGATTTCTTTTGTTTTATAAAAATACTCCAACGCTACATCCTTGTAGCCGCCGTTGAAAAGGAGCATAATACGTTCACGTTTGAGCGAAGCGGTATTATTATCATCCTGATCAATCAGCTTATCGAGATAGATTAATGCACTATCGGCATCGTTTTTACTTTTAAAAGCATCAACAGCAAAGCTGAGGTATTCGGGTTTAGACTGGATTTCCAAAGCTTCTTTAATAGCTTCGATCGCACCATCTTGATTTCTCATCTGTGCAAGCAGAATTGCCTTTGTAAAATAGATATCATCTGCTTGCGGATAATCTGCGATTATGGCGTCCAGAGAGTCCATCCCTGGACCAATTTTCCCCTGCTTCAATATCTCCTGTACGTTTTTGAATCGTGCATCGTATGGTTTAGGCTTTTTATCCGGAGACTGTGCGTGCAAGGAGCTTAGTGCAACAAGGAATAAACCAATAAAACTAAAAAAAAATTGTTTATCTAAAAAATTCAATCTCATCTACTTCCGCTATAATAATTTAAAAATTCTTCCTGCAATATACTAACTAATGTAACAATAATCATTCGAGGAAGTTGTAAAAATATTGAGATTAGTGGGGTTCGTTTGAAATTCGACTCGTTTTCAACAAAATAAGTAAAATAGATTTTAAAATATAGAATAATAGATGTACCTTTGCAGACCCTTGAGATAAGGGAAGGAAAAATATTTTAATAAATTATTTAAACAAAAGCAAGTGAATACGTTAAGTTACAAAACTGTCTCTGCCAACAAGAACACCGTTAACAAAGAGTGGATCGTTGTTGACGCTGAAGGAGAGATTTTGGGGCGCTTGGCTAGTAACATCGCGAAAGTAATTCGTGGTAAGCATAAGCCTACATTCACCCCTCACGTAGACTGCGGAGATAACGTGATTGTTATCAATGCGGACAAAATCAAATTGACAGGAAACAAATTAGGCGACAAAGTTTACGTTCGCTACACTGGCTACCCAGGTGGTCAACGTTTTGTTTCTCCAAAAGAGTTAATGGCTAAATTCCCTGAACGCATTATTGAAAAAGCTGTTCGTGGTATGCTTCCTAAAAACCGTTTAGGTCGTCAATTGTTTAAAAACCTTTACGTTTATGCTGGTACTGAGCACAAGCATGAAGCACAAAATCCAAAACCAGTTAAATTTTAAGGAGAATCGTCATGTCAACAACTAACACTTCAGGAAGAAGAAAAACTGCTGTTGCCCGCATTTACTTAACTGCTGGTAGCGGAAACATTATCATAAACGGTAAAGACTTTAAAGAGTATTTCCCAACATTACCTTTGCAATACATCGCTACGCAGTCATTGAACGTAGCTGGTGAATTAGCAAACTTTGATGTAAAAGTAAACGTTAACGGAGGTGGTATTAAAGGTCAAGCAGAAGCTGTTCGCTTAGCGATCTCAAAAGCTTTGGTTGAACTTAACCCAGAAGTTAAACCTGCATTACGCGCTAAAGGTTTAGTAACACGTGATGACCGTATGGTTGAGCGTAAGAAACCAGGACGTCGTAAAGCTCGTAGAAGATTCCAATTCAGTAAACGTTAATCAAAGGAGGATCAAAAAATGGCAAGAACTACTTATCAAGATTTATTGGATGCAGGTGTGCACTTTGGTCACCTTACACGTAAATGGGATCCGAAAATGGCTAAGTACATTTTCATGGAGCGCAACGGTATCCACATCATTGACTTGAACAAAACCCTTACGAAATTAGAAGAAGCTGCTTCAGCTATCAAACAAATCGTAAAATCAGGTCGCAAAGTTTTATTCGTAGCTACGAAAAAACAAGCAAAAGAGATCATCGCACAACAAGCAAAAGAGGTTAACATGCCTTTCGTGACTGAGCGTTGGTTAGGAGGTATGCTTACAAACTTCGCTACAGTTCGTAAGTCTATCAAAAAAATGTCTAACATTGACAAAATGCAAAAAGATGGTACATACGATGTATTGTCTAAAAAAGAGAAGTTGATGATTCAACGTGAGCGTATCAAATTAGAAAACCTTTTAGGAGGTATCGCTGATTTGAACCGTTTACCAGCTGCTTTATTCATCATCGATGTGAAAAAAGAACACATCGCTGTTTCTGAAGCAATGAAATTGAACATCCCTACTTTTGCAATGGTAGATACAAACTCTGACCCTTCAAACATTGATTTCCCAATCCCTGCAAATGATGACGCTAGCAAATCTATTAGCTTAATCGCAGGCATCATTGGTCAAGCAATCCAAGAAGGTTTGGACGAGCGCAAACGCGACAAAGAAGAAGAAGCTGAAAAAGACGCTGCTGCTGCTAAAGCAAAAGCTGACAATGGTGAAGCTTCAGAAGCTAAACGTCCTCGCAAAGCGAAAGACGGAGAATAATATTTTTATTCCAAACCGGATGGCGTAGCGTTAGTTTCTGGAAAAGTTTACTTTTCTTGAACTAGCCTCTCTGTCCGGTTTTTTGGTTTAACAACACTCGTTTATCAAGGAATGTTAAACTTCATATTAGCTTAACATGTTTTAAGTTAATATTGTACAAATTTCAGTCGTAAATAATAATAAAAAGAAATAAACATGTCAGTACAAATTTCTGCATCAGATGTAAACAAATTGCGTCAACAAACTGGCGCTGGTATGATGGATTGTAAAAAAGCTTTAGTTGAGTCTAACGGTGACTTTGAAGCTGCTGTAGATTACTTGCGTAAAAAAGGCGCTAAAGTAGCTGCTAGCCGTCAAGATCGCGACTCTAACGAAGGTGTTATCATCGCTAAAGCTACTGCTGATGGTAAATCAGGTATCGTAGTTGAAGTTAACTGTGAAACTGACTTCGTAGCTAAAAACGCAGACTTCGTAGCTTTCGCTGAAAAAATTGCAGATCTTGCATTAAACAATAAACCTGCTTCTTTGGAAGAATTAAAAGGTTTGGAACTTGATGGAAAAAACATCGCTGATTCTTTAATCGAGCAAACTGGTGTAATTGGTGAGAAAATCGACGTTTCTAAATACGAAACTATCACTGCTGAAAAAGTTATCGCTTATATCCACGGTAACTACCGTCTAGGTGTATTAGTAGGTCTTTCTGCTGATGCAGCTGGTGCAGAAGAAGCAGGTAAAGATGTTGCAATGCAAATTGCTGCAATGAACCCAATTGCAATTGACAAAGATGGTGTTGATCAAAACACAATCGAGCGTGAAATCGCTATTGCTAAAGAGCAAATCATTGCTGAAGGCAAACCTGCTGAAATGGCTGAGAAAATCGCTCAAGGTAAATTGAACAAATTCTTCAAAGATACAACTTTGTTAAACCAAGAATTTGTAAAAGATTCTTCTAAAAACATCGCTCAATTCTTGGATTCAGTTTCCAAAGGATTAACTGTAACTGCTTTCAAACGCGTACAATTAGGCGCATAAGTTTACAGCCATTCTATTCAGAATGGAAATTTTTAAAACAGGAGCTATTCATCGAATAGCTCCTGTTTTTGTTTATATCTCCCCACCATCTATTTCCAAGCTATTTTCCCACGCTTCACCGCGCCTTTCATTTTATTCCAAATTTGTGTAACTTAAGGATACATAAAAACTGGATAACATATGGGCATGTTAAAGGAAAACGCATTAAAAGGAAAACGCATTTTAATTACAGGTGGCGGCACTGGTCTAGGAAAAGCGATGACAGATTATTTCCTCGAGCTTGGGGCATCCTGTCTGATCACAAGTCGCAAAGATGACGTTATCCAACATACGGCAAACGAATTGTCCGAAAAACATCAAGCAAAATGTCTTGCCATTGCTGGGGATGTCCGCAATTATGAAGATGTCGAACGCATAGTTTCCTATGGCTATGAGCAATTGGGTGGAATAGATATCCTTATCAACAACGCAGCAGGAAATTTTATCTCGCCAACAGAACGTTTAAGTTACAGAGCCTTCGAATCTGTGATCGGTATTGTTCTTCAAGGTAGCATAAACTATACCCTAGCATTGGGAAAACGCTGGATTGAAGCCAACGAACATAATAAGGCGATACTGAGTATCGTAACAACTTATGCCTGGACCGGCTCGGGTTATGTAGTGCCTTCTGCAACAGCTAAAGCCGGCGTTCTTGCACTCACCCGATCTCTCGCCGTAGAATGGGGTAAAAAAGGAATACGGCTCAATGCCATAGCCCCTGGTCCATTTCAAACCTCTGGTGCTATGGAGCGTCTTCTCCCGGGTGAATTGGGTGAACTTCTTTCGCCTACCAAACGCATTCCTTTGGGCCGTTTGGGTGAACTACAGGAACTCGCTAATCTCGCCGCTTATCTAGTCTCCGATTATGCTAGTTATATTAACGGCGATGTGATCACAATAGATGGAGGAGAGTGGCTTAAAGGAGCTGGAGAATTCAATGGGCTCGATATTATTCCCGACGATCAATGGGATAATATTGAAAAGATGACCAGAAATGCAAAAAGCACCTAGTAGATATTCCAGCAACAAATAGTTTATTTATAATTATAATGTATCGATATTTACGAGGGAAAAAGCAAAGCCTTTGATCCATTTTGCTTAGGTTTGTAGTGATTATTTCTCAAATAGGCTCATACATATGAATTTATCTTTCGCTTCTCAAAAAATCAGGCACAAACAAAAAATAGAACTAGCCAAAGCTGGTTTTGATTTCGCACTAGTCTATATTTCCGAAGGAACACTCGTATCGAAGGGAAATAATTTAAAATTCCCTAAAGAAAACCTGCTTTTTATGAACAGGGATTCCGAAATACTTGAAACAAAAAAAGATTCAATTGTATATGCACTCTATTTCTGCAGCTCCTATTTTAAAGATCTCCACTATATACAGCAAAATTTTAGATTGTCCCACAACCCCGTCGATATCTTCAATTCAAAAACTTTATTAAATAAAAGCCTTTCACTAAAAAAAGAAAACAAAAAAATAATTGAACGCGTAATCTCCCTGATTCAACAATATGAACATGAGGATGCTGTTGTTTCTAGTTTTATTTTCCATCAAACAATGTCGCTTTTCGCCCTCGTCGAAAACATATTAAAAGATTTGGAGTTACCGGTTGATGAGTCTTATGATATGGCTCAAGAGATGGAGCAATACATCCAGCAGAATATCTATTTTCCCGATAAACTGCAAATAAAATCTATCGCTGATCAGTTTCAGATATCGGCAAATTATTTTGGCGCATTTTTTAAGAAAAGATATTCAAAAAGCTACAAAATTTACATAGATGATATTCGTATTGAACTGATTGAAGAGAGATTAGCCTCGAATAGATACAGCATGAGACAAATTGTAGAGGAGCTAGGGTTTAACGATGAAAGTCACCTGACCAATTTCTACAAGAAAAAAAGAAATATTACACCGAGCTCTTATAAAAAATCTAAAAATAGTGCTTAGTTAATGATCAAGCTGTATGATCCCATTGAGATCATGATTTAAAGAACGTTGAATAGCCTCGTCTAAAATAAGAATCTTCTTTCCTTGAAAGGTAGTAGTATCATCACTTTCAAATTTTGAACGGTCAGCATTCAAAGACTCTAATTTCATGGGGAAATAAATTGGATTCTCGTCTTCAGCGCGCCCGATGGTCAATAAAATATTGTAGCCCTGTAGGCGTAAACTCTGTAAAGTCTGATAATTTAAACGCTTGAAGATCATAATTCCTGTTTTAAAATAGAACAAAGATAGAATTACATTGTTTGCCTACTTCGATCATTTTTTTGTGTTTTTATTTTTCAAATAAACCCTCAGATTTCTAATCGCCCAATATCGCAGGAGTAACCGTTTTGACGAATAAATCCAAAACTTTTTATTGTGAGAACTGTTTTACATATGAATAAAAATTAGCAAGATGATGTCGAAAAAAGAACGTAAAAATGGGAAAGTCGAAGAAGACTATCCGGATATGGAGCAGGACCTTGCTTTTAACGAAGAGCTTGACAGTTATGAAATGGACGTCGACGATAATGATCCAGACTACGATCACCCCGCTGATTACGATACAATAGCCGAGGGCGCTGTAGATGATGATTCAACCTATGACGATTCAAACCCTTTTGTCGGAGACGAATATGCGACTCAAGATGAACTCAAAAAGGAAGATCTTGATGATGCAAATATGCGAATTGAAACTTTTAACCATGAAAAGCTTTCGCCTTTAGATAAGAAGTTGGCCGAGAATGAGGAAGATTTGAGAGATGACCTTGACGAAGAAGGATATCCCAAAAATGACAGGTAGTTTTCCAAAAATAAAAATTGCAATAAAAGGGACCGAGGTCCCTTTTCTATTACGTAATCAATTAGACTTCGTTTTCAGAATTTCAATCTATTTGCCATTCAATTATAAACTAATAACTCCAAATTTTTATGTAAGTTTACTTTGAAGATTATAATTATATGGAAAGTATATTACCCCTCATCCGTATTGTTGACCTAAAAAAATCATACGGAACAAAGGAAATATTAAAAGGAATCAATTTAGATATATTCCCAGGTCAGGTTATCGGATATATAGGTCCAAATGGCGCCGGCAAGTCAACTACTGTTAAAATACTGACAGGACTGATCGAAGATTTCACGGGCACTGTGGAGATTAATGGCATCAATATTCAAGATGATCCACTTGGCGTAAAGGCATTGTTGGGCTATGTCCCTGAAAATGCCGAGCTATATGAAGTCCTGACTCCTATGGAGTATTTAGATTTTGTAGGCAAGCTGTACGGAATGGAAGACAAAATTATTCAGGAGCGCTCCCTAAAGTTATTGGCTGCCTTTGGCCTTGAATCCAATGCGAATAATAGAATGGATACCTTCTCGAAAGGAATGCGCCAAAAAGTGCTTCTTATTTCGGGGATTATACACAATCCCCAAATTATCGTTCTGGACGAACCACTATCTGGCCTTGATGCCAATGCAGTCATATTTGTTAAGGAACTCATTTCTTTGCTTGCAAAGGAAGGAAAGACTATTTTCTATTGCTCGCATATGATGGACGTTGTTGAAAAAGTCTCTGACAGAATTTTACTAATAAACCAGGGAAGTATTATTGCCGATGGTACAATTGAGGAATTAAAATCCGACCCTAACGAATCGTTGGAACATATATTTGCAAAATTAACCAATAGTGACAGTAGCGCGTTAGATGCTTCAAATATCATCACAGCAATTCAATAACATGGAAAAATTCATTTTACGGTTTATTCTTCTTTTCCGTAGCCTCTGGAAAAGTTTAGGAATTAACTATGAACAATTTAAGGTTATTTTAGAAACGAAAATGACCTTAGAAAATAGAAAACCTATTAGCTTCCGGAAGCGCAACTCAGGCAAATCCTCTTCCTCCTCCTCCATCATACAATTTGTATTGTATCTCATATTCGGCTTGATATTCATGGTCATTATTTTATCAATCCCAGATAGATATTTGGCTGTTTCGATTATGCTACTAAGTTTTATCAGTATGCTGAGCATTACGTTGGTTTCCGATTTTTCTCCTATACTTTTAGATACGCGGGATCAATATATCATTATGCCAAGACCGGTCGATGATAAGACCTTGGCTATTTCTCGAATTACTTTTATTGCAATCAAGCTCTTTAATCAAGTCATCGCTTTAACGTTGCCTATACTTATCTATGTCACATTCAACTGGGATATCGGATCGCTCCTTATTTTATGCTTACAGCTTATATTAAGTACCTTAATCGCGCTGATATTTGTCAATGGATTTTATCTGATCAGCATCAAATATCTCCCTATACAGAAGTTTAAAGACGTCATTACTTATATACAGATCGGTCTCTCGCTGCTTCTTTTCCTCTCCTATTATGTTGGTCCAAATTTGATCCAATCTATTGTAGAATCTCATTTGACCATGGAACAGCTTCGATTCCTTTGGCTATTCCCTAGCACTTGGATCGCATCTTTTCAGCCACTGATCCTTGGCAACAGCAGTTTGCCGATTATCGTCTTATCAGCACTGGGTATATTAGCTCCTCTTGGTGGTATCTATGCTTGTAGCAAACTATTTTCACGAGGATTTAATGCCAAAATAGCTGCACTCGCCAGTGCCGATAACCTTCCGAACGAAACCTCACCGACAACCCGGGATAATACAATCAAATTACCTTTATATAAAAAGCTTGCTGCAAAAGTATGTTCATCACCGGTTGAAGAGGCCGGATTTAGTATTGTGTGGCTTATAAGTTCGAAAACAAGAGAATTCAAGCAGCAGCTTTATCCCTCACTGGCCTATCTGCCGATTTACTTTGTTTTTCTATTTCTACGTACAGGGGAGGATCTCCCTATGGCCGGAAAGATATTAAAACTCCGGGATTCAGGCCTGTATATTGTCATGTTTTATCTTTCTTTGCTTACCATATTAACCGTCTTTCATCTTATTACCCAAAGTAATAAATATAAAGCCGCTTGGATATACCACATAACACCTATACAAAAACCGGGGCAATTAATGACTGGCGTTCTTAAAGCATGTCTTATTAAATATGTTTTGCCATTCAATATCCTGTTTCTTTGTATCTGCATACCCCTATTTGGTATCTCTTCTTTTAATGATCTATTATTGTCTTCTGCAATCGGGGGCATCGAAAGCATTCTAGTTATGCTTTTTCTTGTTAAAAATTATCCATTTTCAAAAGCGAATCAATCCAACTCAAAAACAGTATCTAATCTACTGATATTAGGGTTATTGGGTATTCTGGGATATTTACATAAAACAATCTTCCATTATGAGACTTTAATTTGGATCTTAGCCGGGCTCGGATGGATTATATTCTTTCTTATGTTAAAATACCTACAGAGAGAAGATTGGAAAAGCTTAGCCTACGACGACAATTGACAAGACATATAAAAATCTGAGCACAAAATGTATTCAAGCTTCTATTCTGTTATCTCTTATTTATTCGTCCTTTAAATCGGCTAACACCATCCATGAAAACTTCAACGATTATTCTTCCCGAAGGTAAGTCATTCAGATCATAGTTCAGGGCCGCCTGTTGGATGGATTTGTATTCGTGCTTTTGCCACAATACACCATCGACCATAATCAGCACAGTCATCTCACTTTTTTTATTAGAGACTACGCTTAACTGAGTCTTATCGACAACCGATCTAGGATAAAGTGAAAATGCATACTGTGCCGAAGTCGTGTCTAGCTCAAATCCACGCTTCGCGTTGAAGCTGAACATTTCACCATTGCCACAGTCACTTTCAAAACTATGGATAAGGTTACCTTTCAGATCAAAAATACGTAGATGGCCATCGCCATTTTCGGGCTGTGCCCAAAATTGCAGTCCATTTCCGGCCGTATCAATTAGGGAGAGCGAATAATTCCCCTCCGTCAGGTGTAAAGTATCTCTATAAATCGTTGCGGCAGTCAATTGCGATGCATTTTTACGAAAAACTGTATCCTGCTTTGCATCGACCAGAAAAATACGGTTATCTGCAGGTTTATTGTTCGTAAGAAACTCTAAAACAAAATCAGCCGGGAATTTTTGTGGAGCTGAAAAGACACTTTGTGCCTTATTATCTGCGGACCATGCATCCGTCTTGCCATTAGGTTTTAAAAGTGATACCGAAAACACATTCTTGCCATCGTTTTCAGCTATTTCACCAGGCAAGATCACTTCGGCAACTTGATTAAAAGAAAGATTACCTTTCCAATGAAAAGTTTTGGATGGAAATCCATTTGTTCCATAAACAATGGTTAAGGATCGAATCGGATCAGAACCCAAATTTCTAAAAGAGATCCTTGGGCCAGCTGTCGCCGGATTTAATCTAGAAAAACGCTGTTCATCACTTGGAACCATTATTGACTCGACTGCAACATCTACTTTTTGTTTTGGGGCAGAATATTGAAACAAATAAGCGGATATATTTTCGACAGCCTGTACATTATCTGTCGCTGTATAGGGTTCCATATGGAGGGCAACTTGATGCGTACCAACCTTGGTAAATACATCAATAAAATCAGGTTGCTGCAAATCTCCAGGGCACCAATATGCGCGATCATGAACCCAGGTACCACCTTGCGGATAAAGTGGATTACCACCACATTTCTTCCACATATCACGTCGGTCCACTGTCTTCCCATCTAACGTTAGTTCGCGCCACCGGCTACAGAATTCGCTACAGCCACGCGGTTTATCCATTCCGTGTCCTGTATGTTGAATCCGTATTCTGCTCAATGCAGCTCCCGGATTCAAGGTATATGTTATCGGCAACAGATGCTCCTCTATCTTCTCGTTGGCATCCCCGTATTTATAAGCTTTATTCCAAAGGGGTGTGATACCAAGAGGTGTAACAACTGGAGGGCCTGACAAAATTTCAAAATCCACGGTAAGCGCCCAACCGACAGTTTTGTCCTCAAAACCAGAATGGGTATAGACAATTTCCACACTATCCCGTAGGAAAGGAGCAAAATCAGTTACATCGACTTGCCACTTCCAACTCCAACCTTTATTGTAGATACTACCATATGGCGTAAGCATTCTTCCTAATTCATAATTTAGCGCAGGTCCATCCTTACCTCCTTTACGACGCAGTATAATATGATCCAAATAATCCCAATGCGCCGTGCGTAAGCTATCTGGACTCCCTAATGTGACAAACATGGTTATCTTTCTTATGGGATCGTTATCTTTTGGAAACACGCCCCAGGCTGGATAGGAATTTTCACCTTTCTGTGCATCACAGACAATAGTCTTACGTTGATGTGTGATGACATGGCTTGTAATTGCCTGTTGTGCCAAAACATGATAGCAGATAAAATAGCAAAAGAGGGTCAGTATAGGTCTTATATTCATTCATTAAAATATTATCCATGAAACAATACAAAGATCGATGTACTCTTGTCAGCGTCGAAAAGTGGGTATTGCGGTAAAAAGGAAATACATTCAATCATAAAAAAAGCATCAATCTTAACAGACTGATGCTTTTAGTAGCGGGGAGCAGAATCGAACTGCCGACCTTTGGGTTATGAATCCAACGCTCTAACCATCTGAGCTACCCCGCCATTTTGGGAATGCAAATATAGCTTATTTTTGGAGTAAACAAACTAAAATTAAAAAAACATTTTTATGGCAGATAAAATAAAATTCCAACTAGAATATATCATCAACTCTTCACCTAGAATTTTATTTCCGTATTTGCAAGAACCAAACGAATTGGCCCATTGGTTTGCAGATGATGTAAACTATAAAGACACCGTTTATACTTTCATTTGGGATGATGAACCTCACCGAGCAAAAATTGTGGCATCGAAAGAAAACAAATCTGTACGCTTTAAATGGCTCGATGATGATCCCTATTATTTCGATCTGGAGATCGATCAAGACGAACTAACGAATGATGTTGCTCTTAAAATAACAGATTACGCGAAAGAAGAAGACCTTGAAAATAGAAAATTAATTTGGAAAAATTCAATAGTCTATCTTCAAAGTGTTATAGGTGCATAAAAAAGCCTATCTTTGCAATATATTTCCAGGAAGGGCTCCTGTAAGGGTTCCTTCGCTGGAAGATGCTTTAATGTAAAGGCATCAATTTGCTTTGCGTCACGGATGAAAAAAGTTCATTTACTTATTCTTCAAGCTTTCATAAAACCATTCATTGTCACATTCTTTATTGTGATGTTTGTCTTATTAATGCTTTTCCTATTCAAATACATTGATGATTTGATTGGAAAAGGATTTGAATGGTACACAATCATGGAGTTAATTGGTTATCAGTGCGTTGTTCAAATTCAAATGGCAATGCCTTTATCCATGCTTCTCTCTTCCATTATGACTTTCGGAAATCTGGGTGAAAGCTATGAATTGGTGGCGATCAAGGCGGCTGGAGTATCTCTGCGCAAAGCGATGACTCCGCTATTTGTCCTCGTTGCCATCTTCGCAACAAGTTCTTTCCTATTCTCCGACTATATCCTTCCCGTCGTGAATTTGAAAATGGGAACCCTACTTACAGATGTCCGTAATAAAAAGGCAGATTTCCTGATTAAGCCAGGAATCTTTAACAATACAATTCCTGGCTACTCCATTCGCGCCAGAGGAAAAAACAAAGAAGGAACGATTCTTTATGATTTGATGATCTATGATCATCGTGGGGGCAATACAGCCAATAATGTGCTTATAGCTAAAGAAGGATATATCTATAACTCCCCAGACAACAATTATATGATCCTAAAACTTAAGGATGGTATACGTTATGAGGAAGCTCGGACAAAAAACTCCAAAACCTACGACCCACGTCAGCAATTTACCCGATTTAAGTTCAAGGAAACTGAACAAAAGTTTGACATGGGTAGTTTCCAACAGGGCAAAACAGATGAAAATCTTTTCAAAAGCCACCATGCTATGTTAAATTTGAAACAGTTGGACATGTACATCGATTCCAACCATATCAAAATAGACAGTATGGGCAAAGCAATTACACGTACATTAGACACCCGATATAATATCTATTCGAAATATTTTAGTGCCAATCAACCTGGACAGCCAAAAGTCAAAGAAGCTAAAATCAAGCCTTTTAAAAATTTGCTCACAGATCTTGTACCTCAGGAGCAGCGTTCGCAGATCACGATGAATGCATTAAACCAGCTTAATTATTTAAAAGAAGATCTAAATGGCCGTACACTTGAGTTTAAAGATTACAAATCGAAAGATATTCGCTATCGTATTGAATGGCATCGCAAATTTACCCTGGCTGTCTCCTGTCTGTTATTATTTGCTATCGGAGCACCGCTAGGAGCCATCATCAGAAAGGGCGGCCTTGGTCTTCCTGTTGTTATGGCTATTATTTTCTTTTTGATCTATCATATTATCTCGACAGTAGCAGAAAAAACGGCTAAAGATGGCGCAATATCATCGGCCGTTGGCATGTGGATGGCAATTATTGTCTTAACACCACTGGCGGCATTTTTAACCTACAAGTCGACTACAGATTCTGCTTTATTTGATATTGATCAATATAAATTAAAGGCAGAGGCTGCATGGAAATGGGTTAAAGAAAAGTTTGGAAAAAAGAATAAATTAAAGGAATCACATTAGATTGTGACAACGCTATTATAAATAAATTTAGATTCTACACTAACTTTGTACCAATTACAATATATCAATAAATGGATTTCAAATTAAACACGATCGAAGAAGCGATCGCTGATATACAAGCAGGAAAAGTAGTTATCGTCGTGGATGACGAAGATCGCGAAAATGAAGGAGATTTTGTTACTGCGGCTCGCAATGCTACTCCCGAAATCATCAACTTTATGGCAACCCACGGCCGTGGATTAGTATGCGCCCCAATTACAAAAGAAAGAGCAGATGCATTACACCTCGATTTAATGGTGGGACAAAATACCGCGGTATATGAAACTAACTTTACAGTTTCCATTGACCTGCAGGGATATGGCTGTACAACTGGAATTTCAGCATCAGATCGTTCAAAAACAATTAAAGCCATGATCGATCCTAATATTCATTATGAAGAATTAGGAAGACCAGGACATATTTTCCCACTAATTGCAAAAGATGGCGGTGTACTACGTCGTACAGGACATACCGAAGCGACTGTTGACCTTGCTCGATTAGCCGGTTTTGAACCTGCTGGTGTATTGGTTGAGATTCTAAAAGAAGATGGTGAAATGGCCAGACTTCCAGAGCTCATGGAAGTTGCTAAGAAATTTGATTTAAAGATCGTTAGCATTGAAGATCTTATTGAATACCGGCTTAAACACGACTCTTTAATTAATGAAGAAGTCACTGTTAATATGCCTACCCAATATGGCGATTTTAAAATGAAAGCCTTTACACAAAAGGACACTGGCGAACAACATTTGGCGCTTTATAAAGGCGAGTGGAATGAAGATGAACCTATTTTAGTACGCGTGCACAGCTCTTGTGTTACAGGTGACATTTTTGGTTCTTGCCGTTGTGACTGTGGACCTCAATTGCACAAAGCAATGGAAATGATCCAGCAAGAAGGCAAAGGTATCATTGTTTATATGAATCAAGAAGGTCGCGGTATCGGACTGATCAATAAGCTGCATGCTTACAAATTACAAGAAAATGGCTTGGATACGGTAGATGCTAATGTGCAATTAGGATTTAAGGCAGATTTAAGAGACTACGGTGTTGGAGCCCAGATTCTTAGAAATCTTGGTGTCACCAAGATGCGCCTGATGTCAAATAACCCAACAAAACGAGCTGGTTTAGTAGGCTATGGTCTTGAAATCGTAGAAAATGTACCTATTGAAATAACTGCAAATCCCTTTAACGAAGAATATTTAAAAACTAAACGGGATCGTATGGGGCATACAATCATGAAAAATCTATAAAAAAACTCAAAAAAGCGGTGTTAAAAAACACCGCTTTTTCTTTGGCCTATAGCTGAACTAGCTTCCCCGCATAGTAACAATTGTTTCCTTTTTATGATCTTGCAATGGCAGTACTTTCCATAAATAAAAGTAACTTTATACTATGGAACAACAAGGGAAACATATCATCTTTTTCGATGGTGATTGCTTGATTTGTAATCGCTTTGTTCAAATCCTATTACGGATAGATCGCAAAAAGAAATTCTTATTTAGTTCCCTGCAATCTGAATTAGCACGGACTGCGCTAATAAATATTCCTAAAAATATAGACTCCATCGTTTACTTATCTCCAGCAGGTAGCTATATTAAAAGTGAAGCTGTTCTCAAGATCTGTAAGCAATTGGGTTTTCCTTACACTGCATGCTATTTATTTAAGATCTTACCACTCAAGTGGAGAGATGCACTTTATGATTACTTTGCCAAAAACCGTTATCGATGGTTTGGAAAGAATGAATTTTGTGCCGTACCGACGAAGTCTGAGCGGCAAAGATTTATTTAATCAGGCAACAATCATATGAAGGTGAAGTTTAGCAAACTTCAAATTTTATTTGTGACCATTAAATTTACATCAATGAAAAATACACTTTTAATTGACAGTGCCTATATCAATGGGAAATTTATTACATCAAAACATACTTTTGACGTGGTAAATCCTGCAACAGGAAAAGTTATTGCTTCGTTGCCCGATCTAAAAGTAGTTGATTGTACGAAGGCTATAGCTGCTGCGGACAAAGCTTGGAGAAGCTGGAAAAACACCACTGTAACGGAACGTTGCAACATCGTCCGTAACTGGTACGATCTTATTCAACAACATAAAGATGATCTTGCAGAGATCATGACCTTAGAAAGCGGTAAGCCTTTGAACGAATCTAAAGTTGAGGTTGATTACGGCAGTTCCTTCGTAGAATGGTTTTCGGAGGAAGGAAAAAGAGCCTATGGAGAAACGATACCTGCTCTTAAAAAGGGAAATAGAATGCTGACAATTAGACAAGGTGTTGGTGTGGTGGCTGCAATCACGCCATGGAATTTCCCTTTAGCTATGATTACCAGAAAAGTAGCTCCAGCATTGGTGGCAGGTTGTACTGTTGTCCTAAAACCAGCCTCCCAAACCCCATTTTCTGCTATTGCATTAGCCAAACTAGCGGAAGATGCAGGCGTACCTAATGGTGTGTTTAATGTCATTACGGGAAAAGACAGCGCTGGTATCGGAAAGGAACTAGCAACGAATGATCTAGTCAGAAAATTATCCTTTACTGGCTCCACCGAAGTAGGGAAAACACTTATTGAACAGTCAGCCTCAAACATCAAAAAAGTATCTATGGAGCTCGGTGGTAATGCCCCATTCCTAGTTTTTAATGATGCAGATATTGATGCTGCTGTAGAAGGTGCCCTCGCCGGCAAGTTTAGAAACTCTGGGCAGACATGTGTGTCTATTAATAGATTTCTAGTTCAAGAAGATGTTTATGATGAGTTTGCGCTGAAACTTACACAGGCCGTTAGTAAACTGAAAGTTGGTAATGGGCTTGATAAAGGTGTTCAAGTTGGACCGCTCATCAATGCAAAAGGTTTAGAAAAAGTACAACATCATGTCCAAGATGCCTTAAATCACGGCGCAGAATTGGCTACAGGGGGCGAGGTAATCAAAGATCTGTTCTTCCAGCCTACTGTTCTGACCAACATTCCGAAAGAAGCACTTATATTCCGGGAAGAGACCTTTGGTCCAATCTGCGCCCTTTTCAGCTTCAAAACAGAAGAAGATGGAATAGCAATGGCCAACAATACTGAATTTGGTCTAGCTTCCTATTTTTATAGTACAAATATCAATCGCTGCTTTCGAGTCGCAGAACAACTTGAAGCCGGTATGGTAGGTGTTAATACAGGTCTTATCTCAAACGCTGCCGCACCTTTTGGCGGAGTAAAACAATCGGGAGTCGGTCGAGAGGGATCTAAACATGGCTTGGATGAATATATGGAATTAAAATATATCTGCTTCGGTGGAGAATAAAAAAGGAGCAAATGCTCCTTTTATTTTTTTAGAAAATCCATTAATTTTTCCCGTGTTGAACTGAAAGATAGAGCATCCCCTACTTTCTGATAATTTTGTTTATCCACACAAGTAGGATAAGCATATTTAGCAAAGGTGAGCTTATTATCATCCCGTATAAAAAGTTCCATTAAATCGACAATTTCGGAAACACGAAGCCGCATATTTTTTAACTCCTGAGCGGCTATCGCGAGTCGATCTTGATCATTTTCTTTCTGATTCAACAGATCGTTCAATCGATTGGAATCTGTTTTATTCATCCGATTACTGTCAAACGGATTATTATCCTCATTCTCTGAATATCCGATGTCGTTTTCTGCGCGGTCGCGATAAATCTCCCGACCTCCTGACTGCCTATATCGATCATTATTATATCCGTCACGACTATTGTTTGGTAAATCGTCACGATCTTCTGATTGTCTATATCGATCATTACCTTGTTCATTGCCATATCCATCTCCGTTATTATAAGGTAAATCTTCCCGATAATTGTCATTATTATAACGTCCAATAGGATTCATAGATTCTAAAATAATTCCTCTGTTTCCACGTCTACTACTGACAGAAAATACGACATCCATATATTGCCCATTTCGATTAACAAGTTGAACACCGCTTCCATTAAGCGTACGCCGCTGACGGTCAGCAAAAACAATCCGTAAATTATAACGTGGACTTGTCAAATTGGCCACACGGAGATCCGTAGAAGCTCTGTTATTATACAAAACGTTATTGATATAAAGAAAGAAAGGAGCATCTGTAGAATAGATATTTAGAGCTCCACCGACAGGCCTATATCGCTGTGCAAATCCAGCTGTTGCCATAACAAGCAACAAGACCATAACCAAAATTTTTCTGTACATAATCCTCTTCAATTTATAATCGTTCGACTACACAGAAAATAAAAGGATTAAGAAAACAGAGAATTTAACATTTGAAACTAGGCACTCTTGTTCCTGAACTTCTTATAAAGTTTTACAGCCATCATCAGAGCAATAGATAAGATTAAAAGTCCTAAAACACCAAATATCCAATTCAAGGCTGATTTTAGAACAACTGTAAATACAATTGCAAATAATAAAACTGTAGCGAGTTCGTTCCAAAGTCTTAATTTCGTTGAAGACCAATTGGACGACTCACCTTGTAATTGAAACATGATCCGCTGACAGGAAAAATGATAAAGAATTAATCCTAAGACGAATGTAAGCTTAACATGCATCCAGCCCATAGTTAGCAAACCAGGATTAATATAGAGCATCACAAGAGCTGCTACAATAGTGAGGTACATGGCGGGTGTTGTGATAATCCACCACAGTTTACTTTCCATTACAGTAAATTGTCTATGCAAAATCCCATATTCTTCGGCTGACTTAGATTTCGCTTCTGTATGGTAGATAAATAGTCGTACAATATAAAACAATCCAGCCATCCAACAGACTACAAAAATAATATGAACCGCTTTCGCATACAAATAGACCATAGTTACAAAAATAAGAAAAGTTAATAGTAATCAATATGTTCAATTGCCAATTGCATAAATCTTACATCCAATACACAAAAATTGAAAT
>JALAGS010000113.1 GCA_022712315.1 Sphingobacterium sp.
CATATTACCGAAAACTTATAATTTAATCTCTCACTCTGAACATTCGCGATTCCTATTTACCGTAAAAG
This sequence comes from Sphingobacterium sp., assembly GCA_022712315.1. Classification (GTDB taxonomy): domain Bacteria; phylum Bacteroidota; class Bacteroidia; order Sphingobacteriales; family Sphingobacteriaceae; genus Sphingobacterium. The sequence goes on from JALAGS010000113.1 coordinate 69, forward strand.
TCATTCCTTATGTACAGATGCTAAAGATTAATTCTAAATCAAATAAAGCGGTGTCGAAAAACCTTATTTTAGATGCATCTTTAATCAAAATGCGCCAAAGTACGATGGATATTTTTTCAAAAGACAGTATTGATATCTTTAACGATGTAACGAATAACGAGTTTGAGTATTTAAAAAACTTCTTTCATTATAAAAGATATAAGAAAGGCGATTTTATCATCAAGCAAGATGAGCTTGTTACACAAGTATATTTTATTGTATCCGGACTCGTCAAATTATTTTATTCCGACAGGCAGGCGAAAGAATTTATAGTATCATTTGCCTTCGAGAACTGGTGGGAAACCGACTTTTCCGCATTTTACAATCAATCTAAAGCTGTTTTAAATCTTCAATGTATTGAAACTACCACGGTATATGGTTTACATTATGCCGACTACTTACGGATGCTGGATAGCTGCCCGCAATTAATCACATACTTTCTTAACAAATCTATAAATGGCCACATTGCCAACCAAAAAAGAATATTATCACTGCTTGAACTATCTCCGAAGATTAAATATGAACAGTTTTTAAGCGCCTACCCACAATTAGTACAAAGAATCCCCAAATCTATATTATCCTCCTATCTGGGCGTATCACGAGAGACGTTAAGCAGATTATATAACAACAGCGATAAAAAGTGATTTGAATCACAGCAATCATCCAAAAGGTAATGAGACTTTTGTATCAGAAACATTCAGGCAATAGTTTTAAATAATTACAAGATGGAAAAACAGACAATCAATCCCTGGACTTGGCAAGAAGCTAGAAATTATGCTCAGGCAGTTGAAGTAAAAAATGTAACCGGAACCTTATATGTCTCCGGTCAAACCGCAATAAACAAACATGGCGTATCGAGCGTAGCGAATATGAGGTCACAATTAACTGATGCAATACAAAATACCGAAAAAGTAATTCAACAAGCCGGTTATGAACTCGAAAATATCGTACGCTTAAATATTTATACCACCTCGACAGCTGAACTCTTTGAAAATTTTGATGTCCTTCAAAACTGGATTACCAAAAATAGGATCAAACAGTCCTCCACAGTATTGGAAGTCAAAACATTATTTGAAACACTAAAAGTTGAGCTCGAGGCAACCGTAGTCAAATAAGATCAGCTAATGCGCAATAGAAAAAACAAAAAATTATAATTTAGATACAACTAAGGCAAGAGAAAACGATGCGGGCTTCCAATCTGCCCTATGCACAAGAACTTTTATAGAAAATAGATAGGTCTATAAGTTGTTGACCTGAACAGATAACAAATATTGCGCAATCGTGTGCGCTTAAACAAAACGGGAATAGATTTGCTCAACTATCCATTGTTTGCTAATATTGTTCATCAATCATGTACAACACGCAAAAAATAGAGGACAGAGAATTACTGCGAGAGCTACAGGAAGGAGACGCCGTAGCTTTTCAGAAACTCTATAACAATTATTTTGCACTATTATACCTTCACGCAACACGTAAACTACAAGATCGCGAAGCCGCTAAAGATATTGTACATGATTTATTTACTTCAATTTGGCAAAACAGGTTTACGCTCGCTATCCAAGGAGAAATATCTGCCTATCTTTATACTGCCATACGATATCGTGTAATCGACTATATTGCTAAAGAACAGTCAAGAACCACCTATCTGGCTTCCCTTCCTCCAATCACTGCACATCATGCCGGAGATACCGACCATTCCCTACGGGAGAAATTACTCAAGGAACAAATAGAACACGTACTTCAAAAGCTATCTCCACGGGTGAGGGAGGTTTTTGAACTCAGTAGAAGCCACTATCTCAGTCATAAAGATATCGCCCAAAGACTCAATCTATCAGAACATAGCGTCCGCAGTTATATGAAAGAAGCTTTACGCCTCCTTCGCAGTAAACTAGGAAGCCTGCTATGGATAGGCTTACTGCTTTTTTGCAAAATTTTTAATTTAGCCCCCCTCTCCCCTTCCATCGCCCGTCATATAGAAGTAACCAAATTATTGCATCATGACGAACCGCGAGCATTCCGATGGATACTCTCTGCTAAAGAAATACCTGGAAGGAAAATGTACAGCACAAGAAAAAGCACTGGTTGAAGAATGGTACCTCAACCTCGGTGATCATAAAGTTCCAGCTGACAATGAAATGATTGCAGATTTAGCGGAACTGCAAAAGAGATTAAAACGAATAACTACAAATCAACCTTATGCAAAAGGTCATATCATAGCCCTTGCAGCAACAATCCTTGCCTTTTTTACACTTGGAGTAATTATATATTCACAACAGACTAATGATCAGCAAAATAAACATGAGCTTTTTGTTGACGATATCACACCCGGTAGCAGCAAAGCACTATTATCAATAGATGGCCAACCAGCAATTGCATTAGATGGAAAAAATGGTGGTATTGTTTCAAAAGATAATTCGGTGGGATATAACAACGGAACTACAATAACTGAAACAGAACATGTTAAAACAATCACACTTTCGACACCAGCAGCAGGACAATTTGAGGTGGTACTTTCAGATGGAACCAAAGCATGGCTGAATGCATTATCGTCCATCACTTATCCGGCGACTTTTACCGGTCACGAAAGGCGGATTCAACTGACCGGCGAAGTGTACCTAGAGGTCGCTAAAAATGCACAGAAACCATTTGTTATCCATACAGCCCAGCAGCAGATTGAAGTCTTGGGTACAAGTTTTAATGTTAACACCTATAACGACAATGGCCGCACCTATACGACATTAGTAAACGGCAGTCTACGTGTGACGGACATAAAAACAAAACATCAAGTCCTCTTAAGTCCGGGCCAACAGGCAATTGTCGATGGAAAAGACGCTATCGAAGTATCCACCAACGGTATCGAAGATAGCTACGCCTGGAAGGACGGTCTTTATGTACTGCATGAAGAGACTTTAAGTCAATATGCGCTAAAAATCGCACGCTGGTATGATGTTGAAGTCGACATGGGACCGTATGGTAATCGAAAGTTCTCAGCGATTATCCCCAGAGATGCTAAATTATCAGAAGTATTACAAGCTATTGAATTAAAGTCAAATGTAAAATTCACAAGAGAAGGAAGGAGGATTGTAGCGATGCGATAACATGACAAAAAATAGCTCATTCTTCGAACTTCGAGAAGGACTTCAAAACCAATTACAATGAGCTTGTCCCGCATAGACCTGGGATAAAAACCTAAATATGAAAAAAGATAATCCAAGGCATTATTACCAATACCTAAAATCTTACAGGACACATCTGTCTATGAAACTAACTTTCGCTATACTGTTAGGTTCCATTATGGTTGCTATGGGAAATGTTCGTGCACAGCGCATCAACCTCAATCAAAATAAGGCACAGCTGAAAAATATACTGATTGAGATCAGCAGACAATCTGGCTACACATTTATATACGACGAGAACGACCTAAAAAATATAAAACCAATTACAATCAATGCAAATAACAAAACAATAACGACTTTATTGGATGAGCTCCTTCCCGAAGAATCTTTAGGTTATCAGATAAAAGGCCGGTCGATCGCCATTGAGCGTAAAACCAACGCACAGGCTATTATTAAAAACACCGACGACAGAATTCAAAAAAGAACAATAACTGGTCGTGTGACAAATGAAAATGGACAGGCTCTTCCGGGGATCAATATCCTTATCAAAGGAAGTGCAGTTGGTACAAGCACCAATGCAAAGGGAGAGTTTTCTCTTCTCGTTTCAGAAGCGAATAGCGTATTAATTATCAGCTCTGTTGGATACGCGACAGCAGAAATACCCACACAAGGAAAAAACGAAGTCAATGTTGTCCTAAAAGCGGCAAACAGTAACCTCGAAGAAGTCGTTGTTGTAGGATTTGGTACACAAAAGAAAGAGAATCTGACTGGAGCAGTCTCAACTGTAAGTGCTAAACGCCTAGCAGACCGTCCAATTTCAAATTTAGGACAGGGACTACAAGGGTTAGTGCCTAATTTAAACATTACTTCTTCAAACGGTAAACCGGGAACGGGATCCCAATTCAACATACGTGGTACCGGTTCAATTAACGGCGGTACCGCAGGTCCATTGATCTTGGTAGACGGGGTACAACGTGATCCGAATTCTATTGATCCTTCGGATGTAGAGAATGTAACGGTGCTAAAAGATGCCGCCGCAGCAGCTATTTATGGAGGTAGAGCAGCGTATGGTGTCATCTTAATTCAGACAAAGAACCCAAAAAGTCAAAATCCTCAAATCAGTTACTCGGGTGAATATACCATCTCCAGACCGACCAAGATGGCGAAATACATCAATTCAATCGATTATATCCGGATGCATCGTCAGGCAAACCGCAACGGGCAAGATGGTGGAACTACAGCTACAGAATCCTTTACAGAGCAAGATTCGATCCTTGCAAATGCCTATTTCAACGATCCAGCCAACAACCTACCTGTCTATGTAGACCCGGCCAATCCAGCGAAGTATCGCTATGTAGGAAACACAGATTGGATCAAAGAGCAATATCCAGGCTGGGCCCCCATGCAGCGACATAATCTCTCGTTACAGGGTGGTCGCGGTGCAACGTCAGTAATCACCTCCTTAGGATATCTACAGCAAAAAGGATTATTTAAAGAAGCCGGTCAAAAGTATCAGCGCCTAAATCCATCCATGAAAGTCAACTCAGAAATTACAGATTGGCTAACCTTGACAGGAAACTTTGCGCTCACACATATCGACGACAAAGAAACAGCTGGTGTAGTCACCGGCGGAACATCGTCAGGATGGATATCTGGCGACTTAAGGCCCACCATGCCTATTCGTCATCCCGACGGAAACTTTTCAGGCCAGGGAAGTTTTACCAACCCTTTTGCTGTAGCCGCCAATAATGGCAAAAGAAAAAGATACTCGAATGACCTATGGTTAACTGGAGGCGTAAAAATTAAACCCATAGAACATGTTTCGGTCGTGGCTGATTATACGTGGAATGCTTACAACAACTTTCTACAAAGCCATCAGATTCCGTTTAAGGAATATGGCGTAAATGGAATTTTACTGGGTACGTTTCCTTGGACAAATCCTTCATCCGTATCAGAAACTACTGATAACCACAATTACTTTGCCTTAAATGCTTTTGCAACCTACGAAAACACCTTTGCCGAAAAGCATTATTTTAAAGCAATGGCCGGTATTAATCGCGAAAGCAGTCGATATAAACGATTAGGCATATTTGCAAACAATCTCGTAGACCCCACCAAACCCGCAATAAATCTAAACAACGATCCTCGGCCAAATGTGATTGGAGCAGAGAATGAATGGGCGCTCTTTGGAACAGTATTCAGACTGAATTATATTTTTGACAAGAAATATCTATTGGAAATCAACGGTCGCTATGACGGATCTTCCCGTTTTTCCGCAGATAAAAGATATGTCTTCACGCCTTCTGTTTCAGCTGGCTGGAGAATTTCCGAAGAAAATTTTATGGCGGGAATCAAGAATGTTATCAACGATTTAAAATTAAGAGGATCCTACGGTGAATTGCCTAATCAGGGCTTTAATAGCGATGATTTATATTCCGCATCTAATTTCTATCCTTACTTGCCGACTATGCCAGTGAATAATAGTGTCGGTTATATTTTTGGCAATCAGACTGGGGTGAGTGTAGGTGCCCCTGGACTTGTCAGTACAAATTTTACTTGGGAAAAATCCGCTACAACAAATTTCGGGCTCGATTTCGCCTTACTTAAAAATCGCCTGACAGGTAGTTTTGATATTTACGAAAGACGAACAAGAGATATGCTTGTTGCCGGCGTTCCGCTCCCTGCAGTATTGGGAACTGCTGCACCAAGCCAAAATGCAGGTACATTAGTGACTAAAGGCTGGGAACTTAGCATCGGCTGGAATGACCGCATCGGTGATGATCTTTCCTATGATGTAATGCTTTCCCTAGCAGACAATCATGCCAAGTTAACCAAATATCCGCTCAATACGACCAAAATATTCAACAATTGGTATGAAGGTAAATTGGATGGTGAAATCTGGGGGTTTGAAACACAGGGATATTTCCAAAGTCAAGAGGAAATCGATGCGGCACCAAAACAGACCCAAGTCTGGGGAGGAACCTGGAGACCCGGAGATATCCGTTATGCAGATCTGAATAATGATGGTAAAATAGATTTTGGCAACAACACGGTAGGTAATCCAGGAGATCGAAAAATCATCGGTAACTCTACGCCGCGCTATTCTTTCGGGCTTAACATGGGTTTAAATTATAAGAACTTTGATTTTTCGGCTTTCTTACAGGGTATTGGCAAGCGGGATACCTGGATCAGTAATAGTGCCTTCTGGGGATTCACCAGCGAATGGAACGTTCCGTTCGTCTATGCAACTGATTATTGGACAACAGAAAATAGAGATGCATATTTTCCGAGATTACGATTTGGCAATGGAGGAAACTCTCAACAACAAACGAAATACCTCCAAAATGCAGCTTACCTGCGGGTGAAACAGCTTACATTTGGTTATTCATTACCAAAAAAATGGACTGAAAAGGCCAAGCTCGGACGTGCACGCATCTATGTTTCAGGACAGAATCTACTCACATTTACGAGCTTGTTTGATGCCTTCGATCCTGAAGTTCTCAATTTTCAAGATGCTCCACAAAGTAAATCAGTAGCATTTGGAATACAACTTGGATTTTAAACGATAAGATTTAGCTTTTAGATTATGAAAACTTTAAAAACACTATTCATACTTGGTTCATTGGCTTTTATTGCTTCTTGTAAAAAAGACAGCTATCTGGACAGATTACCTTTGTCCTCGATCACCGAACCAACGTTCTTTAAGAACGAAAATGACCTGATGCTTTATGCCAATCAGTTTTATACTTCCCTTCCTGCCCAAAATTTTATCCAGGACAATCAGTCAGACGATAAAGTTCCGAGCAGTATAAATAACTTTTTAGCGGGGCAATATGTTGTTCCCAATACCGATGCCAATTATAATTGGACAAATATCCGCAACGTAAATTATTTCTTACAGCGGTACAATAATGCAGAGGCGAGTACGGCCATTAAAAATCAATATGCAGGTGAAATCCGATTTTTCCGTGCACTCTTTTATTGGGGTCTTTCCAAACGTTATGGAGACGTTGCTTGGTATAGCAAAGATCTTACGGAAAAAAGTGAAGAGCTCTACGCTCCGAGAACACCACGTAATATCGTCATGGATTCTGTCCTCGCAGATTTAAATTTTGCTCTTGAACATATTCCTACCGATAATGTAGCCGCTGGGCGATTGCACAAATATGCTGCTGCCGCCTTAAAAGCTAGAATATGCTTATGGGAAGGAACACGAAGAAAATATTTTGGTGTTGAAGGAAGCGAAAAATATCTTCGCGAAGCACTCAGTGCGGCCGAACTTATTATGGGCTCAAATAAATATTCTTTATACTCCACAGGTAATCCAGCAACGGATTATTACAACCTTTTTATCCAACAGGAACTCAATGGCAATACCGAATCTATTCTAGGAAGACGCTACCTCCAAAGCATCCTAATGACCAATATTAGCAGGACGTTGGGCGAATCAGGGACAGGATACAGTAAGGATTTCGTCCAGAACTATCTGTGTTCGGATGGGTTGCCGACAGCGCTTAGTACAAAATATAAAGGTGACAACAGTCCCGAAGATGAATTTGCCGACCGTGATCCTCGGGCAAAACAGACCATCGCAACCAAAGGCTTTGTCTTACTACAAAATAGCGACGGCTCCAAAGATATTATTGATCTACCGAGAATTGGAACAAATACCGCCAATACAGGATATCAATTAATCAAAGGCAGAAGCTCAGACCCAGCGATGTGGCAAGCCAATCAATCGACATTAGACTTCTTCATCTTCCGCTATGCGGAAATACTGTTGATCTATGCCGAAGCTAAAGCGGAATTGGGTGATATCCAACAGACCGATATTGACAAGAGTATCAATCTGCTAAGAAAACGAGTGGGTATGCCGAATATGGTCATTGCTTCTCTAAAAAGAGATCCTAATTCAGCATTTCCGGAAGTACCCGTTATAATCGACGAAATTAGAAGAGAACGAAGGGTCGAACTCGCCGACGAAGGATTTAGGTTTGACGATCTATTACGCTGGAAGGCTGGAAAGGGAATCGAACGTCCAGAAACAATATTGGGCATGAAACTTACACCAGCTTTGAGAGCCAAATATCCAGCAACCCAAGTGAGCGGTATAACAGTCAATAGCGATTTCTATATCCGTATCTATACTGCGTTGGAAAAAAGAGCATGGAATGACAAAATGTATTTATTCCCGATTCCTCTGGAGGAAATAAGCTTAAATCCAGCTTTGGGACAAAACACAGGATGGCAATAGCTATAATAAAAATGAGGCAATATATTTTAATGATCAACCTTTTTCTGTTGGGCTTCCTTTGTGAAGCTCAACAAAAGGAGTTATTCCTTCTCTAATCTATTTAGCATGGGCAGAAGCAAAGATTGGTATGATTTTTCACTTTGTGACGTCGTGAATTATGTTCCCGGGCTACAAATAGCAGCGATGGGGATCGCGTCCCGTGGCTTCAGTCTTTAAACCTAGCAAATTAGACACAGATCAATGGATCCGCGCATCCAAAACTGCTGGCGCAAGATATGCGGTTCGCGTTGCAAAGCATGGTTCGGGCTTTAGCTAAAATCTATAAGCAATAACGACAGAATAGCTATTCTATAAATCTCCCGAGGGTAAAATGGTCTGATGTACACCAGACCATTTTTTTGCTTTAAAGCTTATCGAACTGAAACCCAATGCTCCAACCTGTAATGGTACTTATCCAACTTTCACGGGCAGCACACAGGGAGATCTAAATGTAAACAATGAAGCGAGCTACTCAGACACAAAAACATTTGCCTCAAATGTCAATATCAACCGTAATTTTAACTGGTGTGGAACCCTTAATATCAACGGAAATTCTGTCAACATAAACGGTGGTGTATTCAACATATACGGTTCCATTGCTTTGAAGCAAAACATCAACGTCAATACAACGATGAACTTAGTTGGTTCGGGTGTTATCGGTGGAACTTTTACTGTTAATGGAAATGGTATCTTCAGTATAATCGGTTCCCTTTCTCAGGGATCGGTAGGGTCTAAGGCAACCTCGTTTATCAATGGTAAGATGATCATTGACGGTGAAGTAGTCGTGTATGGTAACCTGACGATCAGTGGTAGCGGAAAGGTAGAATTTGCAAACAATAAGTCTAAATTAATTGTCTATGGAAGTCTTACAAATTGGGGTAGTGTAAGCAACGGAACCATTACACAGGTCAAATAAGAAATTTTCAATGAATTACATAATCTCAAAAGGGCCTGATTAATTTCAGGCCTTTATCATACCACTAATTAGATATATTGAAAAGGTTTTCTGATATAAAGGAAAATAGATTTCATTAATCCTCAGCAATATTATTCAAATATTAGAGCCTTAAATAGCACTTTCATCTGATCAAAATCCTGTTTAGGATGCTTACATAGATAGATTGTCTGCTCAACCCAGCCCTCACTACTGGCATACGGACTATAGAGCTTTCGTATTGGAACCACTTCTTCAAAAAAGGGATAAAAGAACTCATCACTGGTATCATTGTAGCAAATGGCTATTATCGTTTCAGGCATTTTTCCTAAAGGAGCCCAGCTGTAAAAACTTCCGTGGTAAGAAAAAGCGTTCGGAAGCCCATAATTTTTTTGCATCAACTCCACAGCACCCGCCTGAGAATAATGTTTCCCCCAAATGAGACATTTTTCTCTTTCTTGTGATGGTAAACTATCATAAACCATTGTTAACTGTTGCATGACTGCTTCCCATTTTTCTTTCGCTATGTACTCTTGCATCGGTAGTACCTTTTTTCCATTTCTTATCTTTTGAGGATAATACCTGTAAATCGTATCCATAAAATAGGAATAAGAGTAAACAGGTATACCGAATGGAATCATTACTGTTCCAAGCAATAAAAGAAAACTAAACGGATACAGTAGCCATTTCCTCTTTGGCTGGATGATCCGTTCATATAAGACACCACAGAAAGGTAGTATTGTAAGCACAATTGGAAAGAAATAATAAGCTTTCCCTTTCGCATAAGCGAGAAAAGCAATAGATAATAAAATGGAACTCGCAATCGGTCGGTAAAAATCTTTACTTATTCTATCCCGCCACATAAACGCAAAAGCTGGCAGCATCAGAATAAATACAATAGGGTTTAAATCCAAAAATAAGCTATGCAGTACTTGTTTAACGTTCTGTTCATCCAATTGGGTTTCATACAGTCTATGAAACATTTGTAGTGCTGGAAACTGATGTAAATACTGCCAGATTAAATTTGGCAGCAAAATAAAAAAACCGACCAACAAACAACGCCAATAGTCTGAAGAAATCAATGCTATTCTAGTTTTTCTAAACAAAAACAATGAAGACAACCCAAACAAGAAAAACAATGCGTCATATTTGGTCATGAAAAACAAGGCAACAAGAATAGTTAAATACCATAGGTATTTGGGTTTCTCATACTTTACAAATCGTACAAGCTGATAAAATGAAAGTATCCACAATAACTGGCTAAAAACAACCGGTTGAAACGTCTGTTGCGATCCGCCAAACCCGGGCGAAATTAATAAGCACAGCAATGTGATAAATACAGCAATACTGCCCCCACCTAATTCGATCACCGTTTTACCAAGATAAACAACGATCAGTAACATCGCGATATGCGGAAAAATATGATGAACAAATACAGATTGGCTGTGCAATAAATTTTGAAAAAAGGCCAGCAGTCCAATGATAGGTGGAAATTCCATATAGCCAAAGTCCAAATGCTTTCCTGTCTCAATATGCAGCAATTCATCACCCTGGAAACCTGAATGGTAATCAGCAATGCTGTGAAGAGCAAGTTTAATAAGGCAGAAAACAAAAATGATGATTTTGCTTCGTTTATTCATTTTGGCTATTAAAATTTTAGTAAACCCGAAGGTACAGTATAAATCGAGAAAAAAGTCTATTGCGGCTTGCAATCTAAAATAGATAATTTCTGCAAAGATTTATTCCATAATGGTATGTGGAGTTAGCGGAACCTTTTGTTTCCAGATCCCTTTTATGGTAAACTCATGCCCCGATCCTCTATTCTTAATGGTAAAGATGTAATTGCAGGTTCTTTCTAGATATTTAAACTCTCCTCTTACGGCGATACGCGCATAAGGTTTGAGTAGCAACTCTTGTTTATCTCCCGATTCTATATAATTTTCAAAAGTTTTGCCCTTGGTATAAGGCACCTTTCCCTGCCACCGCACAGCCCCATTTATCACCAGTTCATCCATAAATAGCAAAGAATCTGCACTTTTGAGCCATTCGAAAGCACCATAGTTTTCACTTATAAACTCGGAGCTATATTTTACGTCTTTAAAGATTGTAGTGATATCGACTTTCCGTTCTTGATTTGTACTGTTTGTCAGTGTCATAGCAGCACAACCTTCGGCACTAACATAAATTTTTCGACTTCCTTTCACTTCTGTAATTTCCTTTTTGACCAACTCATATCCCTCAGCTCTTGTTTGAATAAAGTTCACTTCATCTTGTTTATCTGCCGACAATATGCCAATGACAAAATTACGTGGCTGGTCACTAAAATTCTCCAATAAAGTCAATCGGAGCTTATTATTAGCTGTTTTTTCCAACTGTAACCAACCGTCTTCAACTTCAACAGCACCAGTATGTTCCAATTTGAGTTTTTTTCCTGTAGAATCTCTCAACATTTCACCAGTAAGTGCGTCCTTCACATAAGAAACATACCAGAGATCTGCTTTGATCGGGATGATATTCCCAGTGATTCCGGTTTTCAAAGTGACAGTTTTGAAGTCAGGATCTATTAAACCACTTTGAGAATTAAGTCCCTCTTTCGAACAGGATAAGAGCACAAGGAGACAAAAGGACCATACCAGATGAGGAAAAGAGGATGTAAGCTTCAACGGATTTTTCATGCAAATCGATTATTTGTACCACGCAATTGATTAGACAGCATCTATCTAGTAAGTTAAAAAAATAATCAAACTTTTCCTACTGTTACCAACAAAAATGGTCATAAACCACAAATTTTGACAAATAAATAGAAAGATTCTATTTACTAATCCCGCTCATATAAACCTTCGTCACTACAGAAATGCAGTTCGTCAAACACTTTTTGTAAAGGATTTGATCCTTCGTTCTTTTGGACAAATCAAAACAATAAAAAATGAATAAAAACGCAATTTTATCCTGCATCGTATTCTTTGCCATGATGTTTAGCAAAAAGCTATTTGCTCAGGAACAACCTTTCATTCAATTGGGTATTAAGGGAGGAAGTAGTCTCAACAAACTCAATACAGAATTAGCTGATTTGGATGACAAATACGCCATAGGATTACACGTAGGTGGTATGGCAAGAATTAATTTCGGCAGAGCTTATATCCAGGGTGAGGCTCTTTTCAATAAACGGAAAGCAGCACTTAAACCGCAAGGACAAACAGAAAGCAAACTAAAATGGAACGCAATCGATATTCCCGTGGTTGCAGGTTATAAAATATATCAAAATCAGGAGCTCAATTTCCGGATATTGGGAGGTGTAATTTACAGCTACACCCTAAATGACAACCTGCCACCTCTAAAAGCAATACAACAGGGAATCAAACATTTTGACAAATCAAACTTACAACTTACAGGCGGTCTTGGAGTCGATATACAGCGATTTACCCTCGATGTTCGCTATGAACGCGGTTTTTCTGACCTCAACAAATCTTTTAAATCCAAACCACAGGCATTTTCTATTGGATTGGGTTACTTTATCTTCTAAAACAATGAATATGTTTTACCTTTGGAGCTACCTAGAGATCAGGCTCCAAAGGTATTTTTATAAAATCGCTGTATGTTCAAAAAAAACTATCTAACTAAACATCTTTTCCTTACCCTATTTTGGCTTGTACTCGGATTTGCAGTATGGATTCAAATAAAAGATGAATTCAATGCACTACAGGCCTTATTTCATACTTGTTTAATTATGGTTTCTTCCATTGTTGTTTCTCAATGGCTTAGTGACCGGGTTTTGCCTCGGGCGATCAAGACTCGACAAATGAAACCTTTTGTCCTGAAGGCGGTTATTTTTGTCATCATTTTAGCAATTTTAATTGGCGGTATAGATTACTATTTTATCCTTTCTAAGGAGGGTATATCTATTCAACAAAGGACAGATCTCATATTCACTCATTTCTATCAAGCAATTCCATCTTCACTCCTTATTAATGGCACAGCCTGTGGGATTAGGTTTTATCAGGAACATGCCGATATACAACGTGTTCACAGCCAGTTGCAGCAAAATTTTTTAGAAAGTCAGGTAAAATTTTTACAGGATCAGGTTAATCCTCACTTTATGTTTAATGTTTTGAATCATATCCACATTCTTATGAAAAAGAACGTGGAAATGGCCGATTATTTGCTTCTTAAATTTTCAGATATCTTAAGATATCAGCTATATGAATGCAACCAGCCGCTTGTTCTTTTAACACGTGAACTGCAGTATTTACAAGACTTTATAGCCATAGAAAAAATGCGTTGGGGAAACGAGCTGGATGTAAATTGCTCATGGGCACAATCTTCAAAGGATTTATATATTGCGCCCCTGATGCTTATTTGCTTTGTCGAAAATGCATTCAAACATGTGAACCGGCTTCCAAATCAAAAAGGAAGCATCCTCCTATCTTGTGTTGAGGAAGAGGGAAAACTCCAATTTAACATCAGCAATAGTTATCAGGAATACCCTCATTTAGCTTCAACAGGGCACTCCGGCATAGGGCTAGAAAACGTAAAAAAAAGGCTGGAATTGCAATATGAAAATAATTATTCGTTAACAATCCACAAACTTGATAGCAGCTTTGCTGTCCAACTGACAATTGATCTTAACAGCTAACTTTTGACTATGGAAGAAATGAAAATGAAATGTATCATCGTGGACGATGAACCTATGTTGCGTCAACATATTGCTGAAATGACCGAACAGATCGATTTTTTGGATTTAGTAGAAACATTTCCTTCAGCACTTGCTGCAACCTCAAGATTACAGCAGGGCGATATAGATCTCATTTTTTTAGATATTAATATGCCCTATCTCAATGGCATAGACTTTTTAGACTCGCTTGAGAACCCACCGTTATGTATCTTCATTACAGCTTATTCAGAATATGCCTTGGAGGGATTCAGGCTGCAAGCTGTTGACTACCTACTCAAACCTATAGTTTTCCAGCGTTTCTACCAGGCCAGCACCAAGGCTTTTCAGCTCTTTTTGCAGCGCAACAAACCATTACAGGAGAGCAATCCCAATGATCACATGCTATTTGTAAGACAGGGAGATTCTTTTGTAAAAATCTCCTGGACTGATATTCTATACGCAGAAAGTATGCAGAATTATACAAAACTTCATTTTAAAGAGCGCACAATTACAATTCATCAGACGATGCTTGCTTTGGAAGAGGCATTGCCCAACAACCATTTTTTTCGCATTCACAAATCCTACCTAGTCAATGTAAACCATATTGATATCATTACTGGAGGGAGAGTATATATACAGGAACGAGAATTGCCTATTTCGCGTACAAAAAGAGAGGAGCTTCTCCAAAATGTTGTTTTTAAGAAGCTCCTCAGCCGATAAATTAAGGCATATTCCATTTAATTGCTACCGAAGTATAAAAGGTTGGTGAAAACCGGGGATCTTCCTGCGTTTTATTCTTGAATAAACTTTTCAAGGATCGATCGTTTTCGACATACAATCTGGCTAGCGTACTCCCGCCTGTCAGCTGGAGCTTGAGGCTCTTGCCTAGATTGAACTGCGGCTGCAGTCCAGCTGTCAATAACATAAAACCACCTAAAGTAGATTTTCCATTCTTTTCGCGCTCTGCAGTCATCCCGTCCAAATTAAGTACAGCGCGAAGATCAACCAATTCGTTGACATGGTAGGCTGCGGATAAACCTTGCGGGAAATTCACATTAAACTTCACTTTTCCATTTGTTTTCCAGTCAAAGTACAAACCTGGCAAGATCATTGGCACGCCAAAACTATTGCTTAATACAGGTCCAAAACCAAAAGCTAAATTCGGTCTAAATTTTTTAATAAAAAGCACGCCCCCCTGTCCCAGCACATCCTTGCCATCGACCTTAACGAGATCTGAATAGATCCCTACAGACGCAAAAGTTAATAAAGACCAATTTTTCCTTAATGAGGTCAGGTATTGAAGTCCCATTTCCGCATTTAACATTTCAGTTGGAAATAGAGGCTCTTCGTACCCCTTATTTTCCATCCTTGCGTAAGCTGCACCTATTTTCCACGACCAACGTTTTATATTACCCAAAGAATCTATTTTGGTGGATAGCGGCACTTCCAGATTAAATTGTATTCTCCTGAAATCACTTTTTGAACCCGTCTTAACACTATCTTCAGGTCGAATATAGTTTGACAGTGGCACATAATCTACAGCAACCTGCCCCGACACGGCATTTTGAGCATGTGCAGCCAGCGTCGTCAATCCGCTGAGTATAACTGCACATAATACTTGTTTCTTCATGTTTTTTCAACAAAGGAAGCTTTTCGCTTGCTCAAGCACCAATTTTTTTGATATAGTGCATGTAGACGTTGACCAAATGCAAATTTATCGCGATGTCAAAAATTTCAAAATGAGGCGAAGTTAAGTCCGGACAGCATTTCTTTTCCTAGAATTAATACCCACAAAGATGGGATTCAAAAAGACTTATTTTACAGCCTCTACAGTGAATCCTTTATTACGCAGTAAGCTAATCAACCCCTTACCGCCAGCTAGGTGACCTGCCCCAACAGCAATAAAAGAAGATTGATCCTTAATAATTTCCGGTATCAAGTTGCTCCAATTTAAATTTCGATCAATTAACAATTTATCTTTTTGCTCCACTGTCATCCATGCCGAATCTTCCAATAATTTTGTTAATTCTTCCAAATTTTCGGTCTTATAGGCTTCAACCATTTTAGCAGTCAATGCAGGATATTTATCCAATTGAAAAACAGATTCCATAAACAATTTGGGCGTAATGAGATCTTTTAATAAATTAAACTGAAAATCAGGCGTTTCCAACTCTCCAATTGCCTTTCCCTGGCTGTTTGCAAGCGCCGCTAATTCTACCTCATAGGACTTCATCTTCGTTGGATCAGGGCAATTAAACCCCTTCATCGAGAATAAGGAGATCACCGCAACAGGTGATGCATAATCCAGCAATTTGATGGACAGCTGCTGTGCAACCAGTACACTATCCATTTTTTTCATCTCATCCTCAGAAAATGCCTTTATAAAATTAGGATCCGAAACAGCAAATGCCTGCAGGGATTTGACATTTTCAGGTTTGGAAAGGTCAACTTCAAAAATTATCTTTTTACTCGAATTGAATGCATCCAAGTTCTTTTGTTTGATGACAAAATCATCAGGACATAACATATGGATTGTACCGAACAGATAAGAATCTTGTTTCAGACCATTACCGGAGATTTTCCACAACATAGAACTGTCCTGGGCGAAGCTGCAAAAAGCAACGAAAAGAAGCAGCACTAATAGAGTTGATATTTTTTTCATATGACCGTATAAATTGATTTTATCTGTTAAAAAAGCAGAGAATGCCTTTTCTTAAAAAATTATCATCCTTGTTTAAAGGATTAAATGCTTGTCCCAAAAAATTCCTGATGCTGTCTTTCGCTCTTGATATCTTCAATATTTTTTTCGATCAGCCACGCCTTAAAATGTTCTGGATCCAGTGGTGTAAAGTGGATCACATCACCAGATTTTAAAAGTAGGGAAAATATTCCACAAGAGGCAGCGAACTTTATGATTTCATTAGAATGGTATCCGAGTTGGGAAAAATATTCCATTTTTTTATTCAATTCTAGAAATATATGCTTTACATGCCAATACAAGTCTATTTGGACAGCTATCGTTC
>JALAGS010000007.1 GCA_022712315.1 Sphingobacterium sp.
ATTCAACAGTATAGCCGTCCGGTTGCGTTTGAACTTTGCACTGCTCCCAAGACTTATACTCCACTCCCCTCCATATATATAATTTCATTGCGTAAAATTTTATTCCGAAAACATTTATTGAAAACCAATAGTGCTATAATAGAATCTTCATGTGCATTTTTTTATTAAAAAATTTAAAAAAATATACTCTTCACTATAACATCCATCATTATTTTGGCATGATTTACAGCTATTTTCTACCGCCTGTTGATGCCAATAACTTTAACTTCCAATTTTTGTTAAAACAGCTAATACAAACACCGTTCCAAATAGAATCAGTTCTTTTACAAGGTATTGGTTGCGATGTCTGTAGCTCCGATCAGTGTTTTTCAATGACAAATGCTTTAAGTTCCGCCATTTTTCCATCTTCGAATCGCCAAATGTCGCAATAATCGAAGTTTTCATATTCCCCGGCCTTATTTTTCAACCTGATTTCCCCGGTCGCCATAACAAAATCGCCCTCCTCAATAGACTTTTCCAATTTGAAAACTGGCGGTTCTTGATAGAACTCTTTCATATAAGCGCGGACTTCTTCTATCCCATGGAGGACACGGTCCCCTACAAAGACCCATTTCGTTTCTGCAGTACAGTAGGCCAGAAAGCTTTCATAATCTCCTTTTGCCACAAATTCGTTGGCTGCCTGTAATATCGTTGTATTTTTCATTTTCATCTAAAAAGTAGCGGGCGCATGAATTCCCGACCTGTATAATTACTAAAACAAACTATCTCTACCTCTCCAAGGAACATTGTCCAATGCGAAAAGTTCATTATCTCTAAAAAAAAAGCACTGATTTTCCTGCTAACATCCCATTGATGATTATATAGACAACTTAATAAAAAGCCTCCCTTATTATTCGTTAAGGGAGGCCGTATTGGCTAGATGCTAACCTGGAACTTGTTTTAACCGGTTCGGGGTTTTGATCTAATTCAATTTCGTAAGATTATTTGAAATTAGAGTTGTTCGTTTTCATCAAAATGTTGTTCAAAAGTGGACTAATATTAATAATTTTCATTCCGGAACAACATTTTGGCATTCAACGGTTGGACCGGTTGCAGACTACAGGTATAAATCAGGTTTGGAGCATGGATTTTTTACAGGATGCACTGTTTAACGGCGAGCGTTTTCGTATCTTAGCTATAGTGGATAACTGTAGTAAAATATACCATGGTCTACTGTTGGGGAAGTCTTTAAAAGGTGTTGATCGCTATTCCTTTGTCTTCTATAACAAAATTCCTGCATATACAATTGAATTAAATTCCAGCTTCTTTATCAGTAAAAATCTGAACTCCTGCTTTCTTTTCAATTAACTGTAGCGGATATAGTTCAGGATTATATACACCATTAAGAACCTCATTCAAAGCTTTTTTCTTGGATTTACCAAATGTAACAATCAGAATATTTTCAGCTTTATTGATGATAGGCTCAGTCAACGTTATTCTAAACATTTCCTGTGGCTTTAGATAGTAGGCATCAACCCATTTTTCTTTTTCGTGTAAAATCTTTTCACCTGGAAACAGAGAAGCTGTGTGGCCATCATCACCCATTCCTAAAAGAATGAAATCAAAAATACCGTCAGCTCCCAGAATATTTCTGATTTGAGCTTCGTATTCTTTAGCATAATTTTCAGGCTCAATTCCGTCTTTATACATGGGGAAAATCTGATTTTCATTGACTGGAACTTTATTCAAAAGTACTTCCAAAGTCATCTTAAAATTACTTTTCTCATCTTCAAGAGGAACCCATCTTTCATCTACCCAAAAAAAATGGATTTTCTCCCAATTTATTTTATCGGCATATTCGGGAGTAGCTAATAAACTAAAGATGGCATTCGGCGAAGAGCCACCACTCAACGCAACCACAAATTTATCATGCTTCTGGATTGATTGCTTCGAAAGCTCCACAAATGTATCTGCTGCTGCTTTATATAAAGCATCCAGATTATCAAATATCGTAATATTCATTCTCTTTTAAATTAGATTTTAAACCCACTGATGTCCCTGCCGCTCTACCAGTGCATCACTCTCATCAGGACCCCAGTTGCCAGAAGCATAATTTGGGAAAGATGGGTCTTTGGTTTTTTCCCAGGTTTCCTGAATCGTTTTTATCACATCCCAAGCTTCTTCTACCTGATCAGAGCGCATAAACAACGTAAGATCTCCCACAAGTGCTTCCAATAAAAGAGTTTCATAAGCTTCGGGAGTATCGGTCTGACAGGCAAAATTATCGAAAATCATTTCCACAGGTTTAAGCGCCAAAGACAAGCCCGGCTTTTTAGACATAAACTGCAATCTGATGTCCATTTGTGGCTGAATATTAATAATCAATCGGTTAGCCGACAGAAGCGAAGTGCTTTCTGAAAACGTAGAATGTGGAAGTGGCTTAAACTGAATCGTTATATAAGAATGCTTTTCTTTCATCTTCTTCCCGGTACGAACATAAAAAGGAACATCCTCCCATCTTTCGTTATCCAGATAAAACTTAATAGCGACAAATGTTTCCGTATTGGAATCAGGAGCAATTCCCTCTTCCTGCCGATAGCCATTTACTTTTAGTCCATTTACTTTGCCTCGCCCGTACTGTCCTCTTACCGCATAATGATCTACCTTTTCGGGAGAAATCCTACGGATGGATTTTAAAACGTCAACTTTACGATCCCTGATCTCACCTGATTCGAGTGAGGCTGGAGGTTCCATAGCAACCATGCAAAGAATTTGCAAAAGATGGTTCTGAATCATATCGCGCAAAGCTCCTGTCTGCTCATAAAAACTGGCTCTTGTTTCCACTCCGACTTCTTCGGCAACCGTAATCTGCACCGATTCTATATGTCTGTGGTTCCAAAGAGGTTCAAAAATTGAATTTCCGAACCTGAACGCCAAAATATTCTGTACTGTTTCTTTACCTAAATAATGATCGATACGATAAATCTGTTCTTCCCGGAAAGTTTGTGAAAGAAGATTATTCAGCTCAATGGCAGATTCTTTATTGTGACCAAAAGGTTTTTCGATAATAATTCGATCTGTTGCAGGATCAGATGCTATTGACGTATTTTTAAGATGGTTTGAAATTACCGATACAAAGTTTGGTGCAATGGACAAATAGAAAAGCCTGTTTCCTCTCATTCCGTACACTTTATCGAAATTTTCCAGTTTCTGATATAAATTCTGATAAGAGCTTTCTTCATCAAGCTGATGCTGAAAATAGCTAATGTGGGCCTGAAAACCAGCCCACTCTTCCTTGATTACAGCCTTTCTGGAAAAACTCTCCAGATTTTCTTTAATATAAGCGCTGAATTTTTCATCCGTATTTTCGGCTCTTCCTAAAGCTAGAATATTAAAACCTTTTGGCATTCTGCCATCGATGTATAAATTGTAGAAGGCAGGAAAAAGCTTTCTTTTTGCCAAATCCCCTGTTGCACCAAAAATAACGATCGTTGTTGGGTGCAGGATTGTATTTTCGCTCATTGTTAGGATTTAGTTATTTGGGTTTTGCCACGAAGTATGAAAGACTCCTTCTCTGTCCGTTCTTTGGTAAGTGTGCGCACCAAAATAATCACGCTGAGCCTGAAGCAGGTTTACAGGCAAAGATGCTGTGGTGTAAGCTTCGAAATAACCTAGAGCCGCCTGAATTCCTAAGCTTGGAATTCCATTTGATACGGCAAAAGCAGCTGTTTTTCTTAATGATGAAATTTTATCTTTTACAATTTCTGAAATTTCCCGATCCAATAAAATATTAGATAAGTTCTCGTATTTTGAATAAGCCTGATAAAATTTTTCCAATAAACCAGAACGGATGATACATCCACCCCTCCAGATTTTAACAACGTCTTTTAATGGAATTTCAAACTGATATTCTTCAGAAGCTTTTACCAATAATGCCAAACCTTGAGCATAACTTATTAAAGTAGATAAATACAAAGCATCCCCCACCTCTTTGATGAACAATTCTGTATTTTCAGGAGTTTTCACTTCTTCTTTAGCATATAATTGAGATGCCTTCACTCGCTCTTCTTTGTAAGCGGATAAAATTCTTGATGTTACTGCAACATCGATGGTTGGAATAGACACACCGATTTCCATAGCCTGCTCGGAGGTCCATTTTCCGGTTCCTTTTGCTCCTGCTTTATCTAAAATCTTGTCGACAAGAAAACCGTCTGTTACATCATCTTTTTGCTGGAAAATATCTCTTGTTATTTCAATCAGGAAAGAATTCATCTCGCCTTCATTCCATCTTTTGAAAACTTCATACAATTGTTCATTGGTAAGATTAACTCCTTTTCTCAGTAAATCGTACGCTTCACTGATTAATTGCATGATGGCATATTCAATTCCGTTGTGAACCATTTTAACATAATTCCCTGCAGCTCCTTTCCCCATATAAGCGGTGCAAGGTTCCCCGTTTACTTTTGCCGAAATAACTTCCAGCATAGGCTTCACCAAATTGAAAACTTCCAAATCTCCACCCGGCATAATACTCGGTCCTCTTCTTGCGCCCTGCTCTCCTCCAGAAACTCCCATTCCCATAAAATGAAGGTTTTTAGAAGCTAAATCAGCTCTACGTCTCTCGGTATCTTTGAAATAAGAATTTCCCGCATCAATTACGACATCTTTTGGACTCAGAAGCGGTGTTATGCTTTCAAGAACAGCATCAACCGGCTTGCCTGCAGGAACCATCAAAATAATTTTTCGCGGACTGTCCAAACTTAACACAAATTCCTCAAGAGAAACAGATCCAACAACCTTTGTACCTGAAGCCACTCCTTTACGAAGTTCTATTACCTTTTCTTCATCTAAATCGAATCCTACAGTAGAAAAACCATTATCGGCAATATTGTAAAGCAGATTTCTTCCCATTACACCCAGACCAATGACCCCGTAATTATACTTTTCCATTCTTACTTAAAGTTTATGTTATAAATCAAAATTACTGAAATGCATGCCAGTAAAAAAATTATCTAAGATTTTCTTTCTATCGTTACACTAGTTATCATCTACTGGAAAATGTCTTTAATTAATAATACGTTGATAATGACATCATTTAAAACATAAACTCTTATGAAAATCATCTTTCTATTCCCGGTGAGGTGCTAAAATAAAAAAGCTTCCCTCCAACAGCGGAAGAAAGCTTTCCTATTTTCTTATCTTGAGGATTAGGCTTGTTGACCACTTGCCCTATCGGCAACTAATTTAGCATTCAGCGAACCTCGGACTTCACTAGTCAAATTGCGGAGCTCATTGTATTTTCCGATCAATGTGTTTAGATCAGTGACCATTTGGGCTAATGTAGTCGCTACTGATTCTGAGACTGTGCCAGGCAAAGGACTTGCTGAACCTGCTACGCCTGCAGACTTTTTCACAAGCCCCATTACGGTATTGTTTGCCTCCAATGTAATATTTTGATCTAACACCTTTACAGACGCCCCCGACTCATTGGAAATCCGCTGAGCAAACTGCCCAATAAGTGTATTGTTTTTAATGTAAGTTTCGGACAGTGTCAACGAAGCTCTGATACCAATAGATATAGCATTCGCCGATTGTAGTATCGTATTATCCTCTACCACGATATTAGCACTGGCTGTAACGCCCGTAACGTAAATACAGGGACCATTGGCACGACTGGAGGTATTGAAATTGTTAATAACATTCCCTTTTACCATACAATTGCTCAACATACCACTATTGGAGAAGAAGCCCATACTCAGGCTAGAACTGTAATTATCATATATGAACAAGTCGCTACAATTGCTATAATTATACGCCATCACCGAAGTGCCTATCTGCTTATTAATGGTATTGGAATAAATTTTAATCCCGGAGCTATTGCCAGCTGATACCATGGCATGCATCAATGTGTCCACAGTATTGGCATGGACTGTGAGTCCCCGCACTTCCGTCTGACATAGCACAAAATGGAATGATCGCCGGGAGAAATTGGATGCAACAAGGACATCAGACACCGTATCGAGTTTAATCGACGTGATATCGAGACCGGTATTAAATGTATTGCTACTTATATCAATAACTTTTGCAGACCCGTAGCAATAGATAAATGTCGTAATCGGGGTTCCGGTAGATTCATAAAAGAACTGATTATTCTTAATAGCGATGTTCTCCGTCAACATATCTTGTTTGAATCTTTCGGCATTAACCTTGAGCAATGCACTTACGGTTGAGGCTTTTTGTATGGTAACCTGAATCGTGTTATTATAAAAATTCACGTTCTTGATCTCCGTATTTACTCGCATGCAATTGGCCTCAAATTCATGGCCAACATTGTTCAGAAAAGTATTGTCATAAATATTGACATTAGACACCCGGTTATTGTCATTCGGTTCGATGTTAAGTCCGTCCATCGGGAATTTGCCCCTATTTATTCCCGTATTGCTGATCTTCGACTTCGAAATACTGATATTGCTTCCCTTAGTTACCGTAATCCCCTGACGTCCGTTACTGTCAACGACGACATGACTTACCGAAATATTACTACTGCCATGGTCCGCGGTTTCTTCACCGCCCATACATATCCCATCGCCCCAGCAATTCTCGATCGTGATGTCTTGGATACTGATATCGCTACAGCCATCGACAATATTTACGCCGTGTCCCCATTCCCCAGCCGTCCCGATATGTGTTGTATTGTCGCCCAATATTCGGCCTCTACCAAAAACACCACTATCAGTAACACCTGAAAATAGAATAATTGCATACCGCGGATAATCATTAGCGCGGATAGCAATCGTAGCGTTAAGTTCCAGATAAACATGTGACTTCATAAGAATACCAGGAGCAGAATAGTTCGCTGGCAGGCTCAGGAGCACATCTTGACCGATTTCTACAATTTTTACGCTATGGGTTTGTGCATATGTTATGGCACGGTTGATTCTTTCGAGGCAATCGGCAACAGCACCTATTGCTCCAAAATAACTAACGTCCACCCTATCACAAAATTCATGGTTGAGGCTAATTCCCCCTACTGTGATCAGGCTCCCGCCGTCATCTGCCCCTGGAACTGGAGTGCCTGCAGCTAAATAATAACTAATCGGTGCCGGGGTATCGCCTTTTTGGTAATAGCCTAATAATTGGACTCCGGCGTAGGTTCCGTCTTGCAGTGCAGTGATTTCAGTAGAACTTAAATTCGTCATCAACTGCATGGTGTCTTTAATTAAAAATTGATTTGCCATATTCTTTTGTTTTTATGTGTAGATCAAAAGTATGGCTGTAGGCTGAGCTATCTGAGGAAAAGACGTAGTATGTAAGCGGTATGTTGGAGATACCGAAAAGTGTATTGGAACCCTAGGAAAAATAATCTATTTCACTCTTCATCATTTGAATTACAAGCATCTATTTCTTTCACTTCCACATTTCACGTTTGAGGCGGACAAATACATTGGATCATCAATCTTTTGGTTATAAAGAAAATAGCCATTAAACAAAAAACTTCCCTCTTGAGAACTGAAGGAAGCTTAGCAGTTGAGGAAAAAAAACTCAACTAATAAGGAGAATATTTTTGTGAGTACGATAGGGTTAAATTGCTTTCCATACGCCTGGAGCACCGTCGGTTATACAAGTCCATCCTAACTCAGGATTTACAGCTGTAATTGAATTATTATACACCAAATCTCCGGCAACATAATTTCCATTTGTGGGCACATTGTCTGCATAGCTAATTTTACGCCAACCGTCCCAACTTAGGCTTCCTCCTATTTTCTCCCATTTGACATTGGAAGAAATATTCATTATACTGCTTCCAAATGATGCCCTAAGATGAATATTTCTCGGATCCAAGCTGCCAGTATGCTTAATCATGATTTCACTATATGCTGCTGTTGTATGCACTTGAATGTCATTGGTGTTTGGGGATATATTTTCTTTTACATGCAAAACGTCAACGGCAGAATCTGATTGAAACATAGCGTCGATATAACTCTTATTGATTTCGGTTTTATAAAAACTATTAGCATAAAAACGAACCTCTTTAAATTTACCCAAATTGAAAAGAAACCCACGATGTGACATATAAGCAGCAGTATGATCGGTATTACCACAATCTGTAAATGAGTTATTGGAAATATCAACGGTGATATCGATATCCGCACTGCCATTAAATAAACCCAAGCCACCTGGAATTTTCTTTAGCTGGTTGTTTCGTATGATAACATTTTTAACGTTCTTAATGTAAAATGAGGGATTTGAAAGACTCGTTGATCGCTCTCTTGTATTTTCGACAATATTATTTTCGATCACAATCTTACCTACTGGAGTAAGCGCATTCGTATAGGCATCAATAAGAGGGAAATAATAGGATTGTGTGACAATATTGTCTGCAATCAAAATATCGTCCAACACGCAATTATTTCTTGACCATATTTCTGCCAGCCTACCGATATTATTACATACATTATTGGCATATATCGAACTTTTCTGGTTTTCATTAATTGCGGCAATGACAAATGCCTGTTTGAAATTTTTTATGACATTGCCTGTCACTATGGAAGCTGAAGAATGCAATTCGACCGCTGTTGAGGTTGGGATCAATCCTTCTGCAATAAAATCCCTTTCATTAATAAAACTATTGTTAGTAACAATCGGATTCTCACCACATAGATAGATGACAGAGTGATCAGTTTGGGCATTGTTTCCACTAATCCCGTTCCCAAAATTCTTAAAGAGATTTTCCGTTATAACGATATTTTTTGCAACCCTACCTGGAGCTCCATCACCAAATAAAAGACTTTGTCGAGCTGGATTATTTAGAATTGTATTTCCCGAAATTGTGATTCCGTCACAATTATACAAACACCCAATAGCAATGCAAAAATTCATTTTCGCTCCCGGAACGAAGTTATTCAGTCCATTAAAGTCTATTGTCAAATTGAAGACTTTAAAATTGTTAATTGGACCCTCAGCATAAATGAATTTGACATTTGCCGCAGCAGTATCCAAAACATGGTCCTGTAATTTCAAACTTGCTCCATTCCCCTTTACAGTAAGGTTGGTTGCCATCAAAAATAGTATATTGTTGGGCGTTGAAAATTTCCCTATACTATAGGTTTTTGGAAGAAACTCAAAGACTGTCGACTTCCTTTTTACGGCATATCTATTTGCTTTTATAATAGCGGCTGAATCATCTGTCAGGCCATCTCCTTTTTCCCCAAAATATTCGGGGAAAACTATATCGAAATGATGAACCAGTTTATTCCCGACCGTGGTAACAATTACACTTCCGCCGTCGTCAATCCCGGGGTCAGGAGTAGGTGGAGCTAAATAATAGATAATCGGAGCCGGTGTGTCAGCTTTTTCATAATAGCCTAATAGCTGTACTCCGGCATAGGTTCCGTCTTCCAATGCAGCGATTTCAGTAGAACTTAAATTCTTCATCAACTGCATGGTGTCTTTAATTAAAAATTGATTTGCCATATTCTTTTGTTTTTATGTGTAGAGCAAAAGTATGGCTGCAGGTTGGGCTATCTGAGGAAAATAAGTGGTATGTTAGCGGTATATGGGAGATACCGAAAAGTGTGGTGTTATGTTGAAGCAGAAACATTCCTTACAAAAAAATGAGCTGTATCAAAATAGCTGACACAACCC
>JALAGS010000114.1 GCA_022712315.1 Sphingobacterium sp.
ACGTTATATATGGACATTACAAAAGAAGATAAAATTATCCGCGCATTTGAAAACAAAACATGGCAGGAAATTAAAGTAAAAGACTCTTGGCAGATTTTTAAAGTGATGTCGGAGTTTGTGGATGGATTTGAGAAATTAGCAAAAATTGGTCCTTGCGTTTCGATATTTGGCTCTGCACGTACCCCACGTGAACATAAATATTATCAAATGGCGGTAGATATTGCCAGTCTATTGACAGCTCGTGGTTATGGTATTATCTCCGGTGGTGGCCCGGGTATTATGGAGGCAGCCAATAAAGGTGCGTATGAATCTGGTGGAAAGTCTGTGGGGTTGAATATTGAACTACCCTTCGAACAGTTCCATAATAAATATATTGACCGCGACAAACTACTTGAATTTAAGTACTTTTTTGTGAGAAAAGTCATGTTTATGAAGTATTCTCAGGGATATATCGTAATGCCTGGAGGTTTTGGAACAATGGACGAGCTTTTTGAAGCAATCACTTTGATTCAAACGGGTAAAATTGCCCGTTTTCCAATCGTATTGGTCGGTTCAGAATATTGGAAAGGACTAATGGATTGGGTTCAGAATACAATGATTCCAAACAAATACATCAGCGAAGAAGATTTAAAACTTTACCGTATTGTAGATACTGCAGAGGAGGCTGCTGATCATATCTTCCGCTTCTATGACAAGTATCTATTGAAGCCAAACTTCTAATGAGGTGCACACTCAAAAAAAAGAGTATCTGTCATTAACAGATACTCTTTTTTTTTGCCTTTCGTGCGGGGAATTTTTTTTCAAATAGTACTTTTAACTAGGCGATCATAGGTTTTGTAGATTAAAGTTGCATTATTCATGATTTAGTCCCTACATTTACATCGAAATTAGCATTTCACATCGCATAACCATAGAAAAGCACATTATTGTCTTGCATGAAAGATTTTGGAGGCCGTTCAGATGAGGAATTGATTCTGTTGATTCAACAAGATGATAACTTAGCTTTTGAAGCTTTGTATGATCGCTATTGGAAAAAACTATATTACCAGGCCGCCCGGAAAACAAACTCTCTGGAAGATGCACAGGAGATCGTACAGAATATCTTTGCTTCTCTCTGGCTTAGACGTCATCAGCTCCAGATTGAGAGCAATCTTGCCTCTTACCTCGCTGTAGCTGTTAAATATAAAGTCTTCAAGTACCTAGCGCAACAATACAAGCAAGAAACTTTCAGACATGAAGCTGATTGGGTGGATTTTGATAATTCAACAGAAGATTGGCTCCAATTTGAGGAACTACGGATTCGGCTGGATCAACTTGTTTCGGAACTGCCTGAAAAATGCCAGCTTATTTTCAAACTATCGCGAGAAGAAGGGCTCACATACAAACAGATTGCAGAAAATCTCAACATCTCTGTAAAGACTGTAGAAACCCAATTAAGTCGTGCCTTAAAAAAAATACGCGCTGGAATTCAGCGCTTTCTGATTACCTTATAATTTTTTTTCTTTTCTTGTCAGGGTATCACTGCAATTTAGGGACTATATGAACAAATAACCCCTAAAATATGGTTGATAACAATCAATTACGGATAAAGCAATTGGCTTACAAATGGCTCAATGGGACATGTACCCCTGAGGAGGAAGCTGAGTTGCAAGAATGGTATGAATTAAATGATGGTGAACCTCTCCCTATCCCCGAGGAATTCGCAACAGATGAGCAACAGCTTAAAGAGCTGCTACTGTCACAGATAAAGCAGGAAATCCAGACATCCAAAATCAGACGTGTTCCACAATGGATAAAATTAAGCGGAATTGCCGCGGCTTTGGCCGTGTTGTTTATATTGCCGCTATACCTTGTCAAAAAAACAAACCGGGAAACTCCACAGTTGGCATCCAACAGGGGACAGCAAGTTCATCCAGGTGTCAAGGCTGCTGTATTAACGTTAGCCGATGGAACTAAAATTGACCTCTCTAATCAACAACGGAGTATCCTTCATCAAGATGCAGCAATGAAGGTTACAACGACTGTTTCGGGAACCGTGCAGTATCAGTTTATGGCTAGTAGGCGTGCTGATCCTAACCGAACCAATACCATTGAAACCCCTATAGGAACAGAATACGCGATCATTTTGGCTGATGGCAGTAAGGTCTGGCTGAACGCAGGTTCTATACTGACGTTCCCAGAATCATTTGCAGCAGATAGCCGCGAAGTAAAACTATCCGGTGAGGCTTATTTTGAAGTCAGTCACGACAAAAACCGACCATTCTACGTCAGATCCAATGAACAAACCATTCGAGTTTTCGGAACACATTTCAATGTGCGATCCTATCCAGGTGAGCACAATAAAACAACCTTAATGGAGGGTTCAGTTCAAGTTTCACAATTTGGTAAATCAAAAATGCTGAAACCGGGACAGGCTGCATTTGCAGTAGCTGGTAATCTGACGGTACAGGAAGCCAATATCGAAGAGGCAATGGCATGGAAAAACGGATTTTTCTATTTTGAATCCACACCGATAAAGGATGCACTGTCCGCGATAAAACGCTGGTATAATGTGGATATCATCTATAAAGGAACAAATAAAAATAGTGAATTGACAGGAAAGATAAAACGAAACTCCACCGCCCAGCAATTGGTTGAAACACTCAACTTCCTAGACATTAAATGTCAATTACGAAATAATAAAATTGAAGTGGAACTCTAAATTATTTAATATAAAACAAACTTACCCAACTAATTATGTATAAACTTAAAACCATCCATGGGGCTGGTAAAAAAGCAAAACTATTTGCTGCTTTACTTGCTATCCAATACGTTTCCCATGCAAGTAATCTAGCGGTGGCAAATGTAAATCAATCCAAAATCAAATTACAGGACAAGGAATATACTTTGGCAAAGTTTGCTAAAGAAATCGAACGTCAGAGTTCATATGTATTTCTCTACGATAACTCACAGATTAATGATAACCAAAAAATCCGGATTAACCACAAAGATGGTTCTATTGTTGAAATTTTGGAAGACAACCTGAAAGAACTATCGTATTCATACAAAATTGTCAACAACACCATTGTCCTAAAAAGGAAAATAGATGACACCTCCCTGAGAAGCAACATTAATGTACAACAACTTGTCAAAGGGCGCATTACCGATGGCGATGGTAAGGCATTAACAGGGGTTACAATCCGCAATACAACAACAGGCAAACAAACGGAGTCAGACGGCAAAGGTGAGTTTTCTATTGAAGCGACTCCTGCACATCAACTCAGCTTTAGTTCGATTGGGTATGAAACGATCAGTAGCACAATCGGTTCAAACACTTTTCTGACGATCCAGATGAAAACTGCCAACAATCAATTGGAGCAGATTGTTGTCGTTGGTTTTGGTACTCAGAAGAAAAAGGATATCACAGGGGCTATCGCAACCATGAGCACAAAGGATATTGAAGATCGGCCGGTAACGCAGTTAGCCAGTGCAATGGAAGGTAAAATGGCTGGTGTAGAGATTGTAAAATCTTCCGGACAGCCTCAGGCTGGTTTCTCCATTCGTGTTCGCGGAACCTCCACGATTACCGCCGGCAGCAACCCCTTATACATTGTTGATGGCGTTCCCACAGAGAACATATCCGAATTGAATCCTTCAGATATTCAGAGCATATCCGTATTGAAGGATGCGGCATCTGCTGCTGTCTATGGATCTTCCGGTGCTAATGGGGTTGTTTTGATCACAACAAAACGGGGGACCAATGGCAAAACCCAAGTAAATTTTGAAACATATCAGGGGTTTTCAGCGATATGGAAAAGACCTAAAGTCTTAAATGCAACACAATACCGAGATTTAATGACAGAGACCGGCCAAGCGCTGGACTGGTCAAAATATACCGCAGACACGAACTGGCCGGATCAGCTATTCCGCACCGGTCACAGTCAAAAATACCAGGCTTCTGTGCGCGGTGGCGATGAAAAGACCGGATTTTATATCTCGGGGTCTTATCAAAAAGATAATGGTACTGTAATTACCAATACAGTCAACAAAGTCAATTTCAAGGTTAATTTAGACCACCAAATCAATAAAATCTTTAAGGTAGGTACCAGCCTATCTTACAACCGTTGGTACGACGTGGATATTAACGAAAACTCCAGAAATGGTGTTATCATGAATGCTTATTTAGGCTCTCCGGTAATCGGCATATACGGAGACAAAGGCGCTTTCATTGTAGATCCATTCTATACGGACCTCGACAACCCCGTTGCATTGGCAACCGGTAATGAACACAGCTATGTGAATAACAGATTTACAGGAAATGTTTTTGCAGAGGCAAATATTCTACCGGGATTAAAATTCAAAACTTTATTTGGATACGAGAAATACAACAATCAATACCGTAGTTTTGTAGACCCTTTCCGTACGACAGAGGGCAGAAAATACAAAGGTATGGCCGAACTGCGGCAGCAAGATAATCAGTATTGGATGTCCGAAAACACGTTAAACTATGATAGAACCTTTAGTGACAAGCACCACCTGACAGGTTTATTGGGTTATATTACAACTAAAACACAAACAACAAACTCAGCTATCGCTACGCAGAATTTTGCTAATCCAGCAATCCACACTGTCAATGGCGGTTCAATGATTACCGCGATGCCGACAGCAATGGACGCCGCAGTATCGACTGTGTCCGGCATTGCAAAAATCGGCTATGACTATAACGACACCTACTTATTTACAGCAAATTTAAGAGCTGACGCATCATCTGTCTTTGGGCCCAATAACCGTTGGGGCTACTTCCCTTCCTTCTCTGCCGGCTGGCGTTTATCCAATGAGGACTTTTTTAGCACCCTGAAAAATACAGTAAACGACTTGAAAATCCGTGCGAGTTGGGGTAAAGTTGGGAATAGCCAGATTCCGGCTTTCGCCTATCTCGGCTTGATCGACGTCACGGGATCGTACAACATCGGCGATCAAGTTGTACCGGGGTATACACCTTCAACTCTGGACAACCCCAATCTAAAATGGGAAACAACAAACCAGACCGATATTGGCGTGGATGCCAGTTTCTTTAATTCGAGACTAACATTTGCAGCAGATTACTATGCCAAAAAGACTGTGGGCTTGCTCCTCAACTCCAGGGTACCCTATAGTTCCGGTTATAGAACAGCATTAAAAAATCTTGGTGACCTACAAAATAGAGGTTTTGAATTCGAATTAAGCAGTCGAAATTTCGTTCACGATTTTAAATGGAATACAACGGTAACCTTTGGACTCAATCGCAATAAAGTACTGAATATTGATGGTGGAACCTACTACGACGGCAATATTGATGGCCGCGGCAATAGTACAATTGCAAAAGAAGGAGTTGCTCTGGGATCATTCTGGGGATATATTGCAAAAGGCGTCAATCCAGAGACCGGCGACATGATGTATCAGATGGCTGATCCTGAAGCAGGTCTTCAAACCAGTGACATGGCAATTATTGGTAATGCGACACCAAAATTCTCCTATGGCATGACAAATGACTTTAGCTATAAAAATTTCAGCTTTTCCTTTTTCTTACAAGGTGTACAGGGAAATGATATTCTGAATGCGACACGTATTTATACAGAAGGTATGTGGGAACCGAGAAATCAAAGTGCTGCTGTATTAAACAGATGGACGGTTGACAACAAAAATAGTCATATGCCACGTCCCGATCTAAACAATACAGAGGACAACTATAATTCGCAGATTTCCTCGCGTTTTGTAGAAAAAGGTTCCTACCTAAGGGTGAAATCGATGACCTTGGCCTACAACCTGCCTAAACAGGTGCTTGAAAGATGGAAGCTCAATAAGGTCCGTTTCTATGTGACAGGTGAAAATCTGTTAACATTCACAAAATACTCGGGTTTGGATCCTGAGGTAAGCATGTACGGTGGAACTAACCAGGAAACTGTGAGTGCTAATATGGCGCCGGGTATCGATTTTGGGACTTCGCCTCAGGCACGCACCTTTATTGTTGGTTTAAACCTAACTTTTTAACCATTTAGCTTACATACAATGAAATCAACTAGATATACCTCATTAGCCATAGCCTTATTGGCATCTCTAGCTCTAAATTCCTGCAAAAAGTTTTTAGATCTTCAACCTACCTCCACGGTAACCAGTGAAAATGCCTATCTCACCGGAGACAATATTGAGAAAGCTTTAAACGGAGCCTACAATTCTTTTATAGGCAATGGCACCCGTCCGGGAAGCAACGCCAATTATTACCAGTGGGAAATGATTCTACAAACAGATATTCGCTCCGACAATGCACACGCAGCCGGTGGTGGCGAAATAGATTTTGCGCAAATCGACTACAACACCATTACCAATACCAATGAAATGGTACGCAGGGACTGGGAAGAATTATATGGAGCGATCTCAAAATGCAATATCGTTATCGACAACGTTGATAAAGTCACAGATCCTACGTTTTCAGAAGAAAGAAGGAAACAAATTCTTGGAGAGGCTTCATTTTTAAGGGCTTTTCATTACTACCAATTGGTTAAACTTTACGGCGGTGTGCCGCTGGAGAAACACTCCAACAGCACAGATGCCGAAGTATTACGCATCAAACGATCAACTGCCGAAGAGGTTTATGATTTTATTGATTCGGACTTACAAGTTGCCGTCAATAATCTTCCAGATGTATTTGGACAGCCTTCCATTGACAAGGTTAGAGCAACCAAAGGAGCGGCAAACGCGTTACTGACAAAAATATGGGCTCAGCGCCCTGATCGCGACTACAATAAGGTATTGCAATATGCCAATGCAGTGATCAATGGAAAAGGTGGTTACAAATTACTTCAAAACTATGCGGACCTCTTTGATGGAAAACATAATTACAACAATGAATCCATTATCGAGATTCCTTATATCGCTGGCAGCCCCAATCTAAGCTGTTGGGGGGGAGCTTTCTTCTTCCCTGATCTCGATGAAAATGGAAAAATCAATGAAAACGAGTGGCGTCGATATGGGACACCATCCAAGGACCTTGTCGAAGCTTATGACAATGCCGGTGACACTGAGCGAAAGAATGCCAACATCTGGTTCTACTCGGTTCCTTGGGCAGATGAGTTCTGGAATCCATGCGCAGATGTCGACACCGAGATTCCTTTTAATGTCAAACAGAAACATGCAAATAGCTTCCAAAGTGGCGATCATTTTTACCTCTTGCGACTTGCAGATATCATACTGCTCAAAGCTGAAGCACAAAATGCCTTAGGAAATACCACTGATGCCCTAAATACGCTTAATATCATCCGTCACCGAGCAGGGCTCTCCGACCTATCCGGCGTTAGCCCCAGTGCATTAAAGACCATCATTTTAAATGAACGTCGATTAGAACTTGCTTTTGAGGGGCAACGCTGGGATGATTTAAATCGTTATGATGTCACGGTAGATGTGATGAATAAATTAAATGAAATCAAATTTACATGCGATAACGGCAAGCAGAGCAACGCTACGCTGATTAAGTATAATTTTAACCAAAATAGCCTGCTCCTTCCAATACCATTATTGGAAATGCAGGCAAACCCGAGCCTGATTCAAAACCCAGGCTATTAATTAGACCAATCATAGGCTGTTCTGAGAATGCACTCTTCGAACAGCCTATTTTACTCATACACTTTATTATGACTCGTTTTAAATCACTGGATATCTTCCGTGGGTTTACACTTGCGGCGATGATTCTCGTAAATAATCCTGGCAACTCTCACCATGTATTTCCGCAGCTCGAACACTCCATTTGGCACGGATGTACGTTTACAGATCTTATATTCCCATTTTTTTTATTTGCCGTGGGAAATTCAATGGCATTCTCTTTAAAAAATATCGATCAATTGGCTCCGGGACTGTATTGGAATAAAATTGTCAAGAGAACAGTTATCCTTTTTCTACTTGGTATATTTTTAAATATTTTCCCTTTTGTAGCATGGAATAGTCTTCACCAGCTTGAGTGGATTCCATTTGCCAAGTATAGGTATTTTGGGGTGCTGCAGCGAATCGCCATCTGCTATTTCAGTGCAGCAATTATATTATATTACTTTCGAGACAAAGGCGCTGTCGTTATCAGTATCTTGCTTTTGCTAGCTTATTGGCTCGTTTGCTATTACAGTAATACCTCGGATCCATATAGTTTAGACGGCTGGTTCGGAACGGCACTGGATATCCGAATTTTTGGTGCCTCCCATCTCTATCACGGTGAAGGGACAGCATTTGATCCAGAGGATCTCTGGAGCGTATTTCCAGCCATCAGTCAGACGATATTCGGATATATCACGGGAAAGTACATTATTCAAAAACTGACAGGTAAAAGAGAGCTGATATACCTATTTATTCTAGGCTTGTTCCTTATTTTGATCGGCTATCTCTGGTCATTTGCTTTCCCAATTAATAAGAAAATCTGGACCAGCAGTTACTGCGTATTCACAACGGGCATAGCGGTATCTTTCCTTGGTATATTAATTTACCTCATCGAATTTCAGCACATCAAAGGAATACTTTATACGATATTTGACGATTTCGGTAAGAACACGCTATTTATCTACTGTCTTAGTGGTCTGATCCCAACAGTTTGTTCCTTTTTTCTTATCGGGGATACACAACAGAATCTATGGAGTTTTAGCTATCATGCCTTGTTCGGCAACTGGCAGTTTCAGTCCTTGGCTTCTGCCCTGTTCGCGCTGCTTTTTGTCACCTTGAATTGGCTGATCGCCTATTACCTGCGAAAGAAAAATATCTATATTAAAATCTAGGTCGCCTTTCGGTTACCGTCAATGTCGGTTGAATGACTACACGTAGTATGCATAAAAAAAAAGGGCCAAGGCCCTTTTTATATATAAAGATATGGATAAGATATACCGCAGCTACTTTTAGAAAACGCCCCATCTTTGTTTTACTAATTCGCTATTACAGTATGCTGGCACTAAAGTAGCTTAAACTAACTATATAGAGAAAAAACCTAGGGGGACAAAAGGGGGACAAAAATCAAAACGCTGAAAATCAAAACCTTAAATAGTGTGTTTAAATTGAAAAAATTAACAACTTTATCTTCCACAAACTAAATATGGGTGCGCATTAACTAAAAAGTCAAGCGCTAAAACAGTAAAAAAAAGAAAACCTGAGGTTGGGAGCCCCAGGTTTTAACTAACCAATTATTAACCTAAATTATGAAAAGTCTTTTTTTATATTCTACATCAGCTATATTTCAACTATTGGACCAAAATCGCGCGCGAATTACTATTTCACATTTCTTTAACAGATTACTGAGATTAAGATGACTAATTGGAAAAAATACAATAAATAATAAAAGCAATGATGCTATTCAAACAGCTCAAAAAGACTATCTGGAACCCGATTGTCATACGAAAAAGCAGGCTCTGCCGCAGTAGCAGCTAAAATTGTCGTTTTTGTCATAAAATATACCTTAGCAGGCTGCCTTTCTGCTGCCATTTTGACCAATTCCATCATATAATGATTACTTTGATATCTTTTAACCTGTCCTTTTATATCTTCAAGGTCTTGGTATTGGCAGTATTGATCGATATAACCCATTCCGTAAAAAAGGCCATTTTCAACAACAATGCAGCTTTTTTCTTCTGCATTGCGGCCTCTATCGATCAATACATAGGACGGTTGCTGTTTGAGCCAATCCTCGATACAGCGCTCAATTCGCGTATTGTGCAGGATCCGGTCTGGTAATTCATCCTTTTTTAAGGATCTCGTGGACAAACTGGCCTGTCCAAACTGACAAAATTGCGGATTAATATCCTCACGCTGAATAAATGATTGCAATAATTTAATAGCATCATACTCACGTTGAAAAAGCTGAATACACGCTTGTCCCCTGTTTACCTTTCCTATAGCCAAATGAAGGTAGCCATTTTGATCTTCATAAGAGAATAAACCGAATTTAGGTTCATATCGTTTAAGTGCCCTATTATATTTTGGCCAAAACCTTTTGATTTCAGCACACTCTAATAACAATGACATCAGCTCCGTCCCACAGCATTCATAACTTATATGATAAATTTCTTTTAGGAAATGCTGCCTTTGCGCCTGAATATTATTGCCGGTAAAATGAGATAATACCCTTTTTTTTATATTCACGGCCTTACCAACATAAATAACTTTTCCATCTTTATCGTGAAAATAATAGACCCCGGCGTCATTGGGCAATTGTTCGAATTCCTGCGGATTTAAATGTGGCGGAAAACGCTGATCAACCGCTTTATGTTTGATCATATCCTGAAATACCTGGTCAGTGTCCAGTACTTTTAAATATGCAAAGAGAATGGCTGTCGCGTCGGCATCACCACCCGCACGGTGTCTATTTTCAATCGGAATATCTAAATAATCACATAAACGTCCCAAACTATAGGATAATAAGCCCGGTTTTATTTTTCGCGCATAACGTACGGTACATAATTTTATAGCCGACCATTCGAACCCAGATTCCTGGAGCTGAAAGCGAATAAATGAATAATCAAAATTGACATTATGGGCAACAAAAATGCGGTCTTTGAGCATACTGAAAATATGTTCGGCAACTTCATCAAATAATGGCGCGTCTTTCACCATATCGTTGTCTATGCCGGTGAGTGCAAAAATCGAATTAGGAATTTCCTTTCCCGGATTAACCAATGTCTCCCAACGTTCCAGAACTTGGTTACCATCATGAATAACAATGGCAACCTCAGTAATCCTGCTGGCTTTTGCATTGCCTCCCGTAGTCTCAATGTCTACAATGGCAAACTCTTGTTTTTTGCTTTGATTCATACACATAATGCAAAACAAACATACTAAAAATATTAGCTATTAACAAAAAATCCCCGTACTTTACAAAATACGGGGAAAACCAATTATGTAACCCAACTAATAAAAATAGATATTTCTCAGGATTATTTGAATATACAACAATAATTAACCATTTGAATAAAACAACAGATTTATTACAATGATCTCCCCTTAGTTATTAAAAATAGTCCATGTTACATATTGATGGATTTTGTTTATTTTGCAATTTCTTTAATTAAATTCATTGAGATGGAAGTAATACAAAAAAATAGCGATAAACACGGTAGCTTTGAAGTTATCGATAAAGAGAAATCCGTTGCGCAAATGACATACACTTGGGCCGGTCCTACAAAATTCATTATAGACCATACTGAGGTGGACCCCGAGTATGCGGGAAAAGGACTGGGCAAACAGATGCTGATGGCAGCAGTTGCATTTGCACGTAAAGATCAACTAAAAATTATGCCGTTATGCCCATTTGCAAAATCTGTTTTTGATAAAGATGCAACATTAGCAGATGTACTATTTTAATCGCTCTACCATATGCAAAAGGTGGTTAGATTTCGTTTGAAACAAGTCTAACCACCTTTTTATCGAACGGCTTTACCACGATTAATGCTATTTTGTAGCTATTTTATTGATCAGCTTAAAGATCAGATCGGCGGCTAATTTGGCCGTTCGGGAATCGATATCAAAGTAAGGGTTTAATTCGGCAAAATCGACAGACCTGATATTAGGGAGATCCAGAATAAGATCGTAGACCGAAAAAAACAACTCATCGGGCACAATACCATTAAATGCCTGCGCACTCACTCCCGGCGCATACGCTGCAGCAAATGCATCAAGATCAATCGTCAAATACACATAATCCACTGATTTGGAAAAATTAACGATTTTATCCCGAATGAGGCCCAGCTTTTCGGTTACCAAATTTTCTCGTTCAATAAGCTGTACATTTTTCTCTTTGGCATAAGTTAGCAATCCCTTAGTATTGCTAATTTCCTGAATACCGATTGCCAAATAGTGAAATGGCAGACTGGCTGCAGATTGGTCCCGTTCAATTTGATAAAAGCCTGTGCCGGAATTCCCTTTACCATCCTGCAATGCGCGTATATCAAGATGTGCATCCAAATTAATAATACCAAGCGTTTGATTGCGATCCTTTAGAAATTCTCGAATACCCAGATAATGTCCGTAGGTTACTTCATGGCCGCCACCTAAAATGACCGGAAACCCTTCTTGTTGAAGAATCAGTTTCAAGGCCTCGCCCAAGCTTTCTTGAGACAACTCTAAATCATTGTCTTTTAAAATAATATCGCCGCAATCTTTAAGTTTAAGTTTGCCTGAAAAATGTACAGGAAGATTTGTCAGTACATTCCGGATTGCAGCAGGTCCATCTTTGGCCCCTACGCGGCCTTGATTCCTAGCAACACCTTCGTCGCTGCAAAAGCCCAGAAAGGCAATGGATCTGTGCAGCGCCGGCTGTTTGAGCAGATCAACACAATCCATCAATTGATGCCAACGCATCCAATCGCGTTCCTGGCCGTCGATACGGCCTTTCCAAACAGACGGATCGCCTTTGGTGTATATACCCTCACTCAGCAACAAATTCATTCGCTTACATCAAATAATTGTTCAATAATATGGTCATCTACCATTTGTGCACGGGTAACCTTTAAGGTGTTATTTCTTTCCATCGCACGGTCCAGTGCCTGATTTGCCTCTTTATTTCTAGCCCAAGCACGTCTTGCGATCCCATTATTAACGTCAAAATATAACATTTTTTCTAATTTAACAGCAGCATCGTCCGAACCGTCCAACAGTAGACCAAATCCACCATTGATGACCTCTCCCCAGCCAACTCCGCCGCCATTATGAATAGAAACCCATGTAGCACCGCGAAAACTGTCACCAATGACATTGTGAATGGCCATGTCCGCAGTGAATTGACTCCCATCGTAGATATTGCTTGTCTCTCTATAAGGCGAGTCTGTGCCGCTAACATCATGGTGATCTCTTCCCAAAACAATGGGACCTTCAAATAAACCGCTTTTTACCGCCTCATTGAAGGCTTTTGCTATGGCGATACGTCCATTTGAATCGGCATAGAGAATACGTGCCTGAGAACCCACTACGAGTTTATTTTTTCCAGCTTCCTTGATCCACTGAATATTATCCTGCATCTGCTGCTGAATTTCTGCAGGGGCCTCCGCGCGAAGCTCTTCTAAAACTTCCATCGCGATTTTGTCTGATTTTTGCAGGTCTGCAGCTTTTCCGGAAGTACAGACCCATCGAAATGGTCCAAATCCGTAATCAAAACACATTGGTCCCAAAATATCCTGCACATAAGAAGGGTAACGAAATTGATCGCGGCTATCGTTCCATACTGCTGCCCCAGCACGGCTGCTTTCCAACAGAAATGCATTGCCATAATCAAAGAAATAAGTTCCCTTTGCGACATGCTTATTGATGGCTTCGACATGCCGAACCAAAGTTTCTTGCACACATTGCTTGAATCGATCAGGATCGGCAGCCAAAAGCGCATTCGATTCTGCAAAAGTCAATCCCATTGGGTAATAACCTCCAGACCATGGATTATGCAAAGAGGTCTGGTCAGATCCAACGGTGATGTAGATGTTTTCCCGATCAAAAGCCTCCCATACTTCGACAATATTACCGATATAGGCAAAGGATATTGTTTCCTTACGCTGTATGGCCAAACGCACCTGTTCAGTAAGCTGGCCGATATCTTCTATCAATCGATCTACCCAGCCCTGTTCATACCGCTTTCTCGCTGCAGCAGGATTTATCTCGGCACATACCGTTATACAGCCCGCAATATTGCCTGCTTTGGGTTGTGCCCCACTCATGCCTCCTAGACCTGAAGTCAAAAAGACCTTGCCTTCGATGGTATCTCCTGCGGCTAAATGTTTTCGGAAGGCATTCATTACAGTAATTGTCGTTCCATGGACAATACCCTGCGGACCGATATACATATAGGATCCGGCTGTCATCTGTCCATATTGTGTAACACCCAACGCATTAAAACGCTCCCAGTCGTCCGGTTTCGAATAGTTCGGAATCATCATACCGTTTGTCACCACCACACGCGGGGCATGTTGGGATGAAGGAAAAAGTCCCATCGGATGACCGCTATAAAGATGAAGTGTCTGCTCATCTGTCATCTGGGAAAGATACTGCATGGTGAGGCGATATTGAGCCCAATTTTGGAAAACAGCACCATTACCGCCATAAGTTATCAATTCATGGGGATGCTGCGCTACGGCTGGATCAAGATTGTTCTGAATCATCAACATAATCGCTGCCGCCTGCTTGCTTACCGCCGGATAATCCGCTATTGATCGTGCATACATTGCATATTCCGGTCTAAAGCGATACATATAGATTCGGCCATAGTCGCGAAGCTCCTGTAAAAATTCAGGCGCTAAAATGGCATGCCAAGATTTGGGAAAATAGCGTAACGCATTTCGTAATGCGAGCTTTTCTTCCGACTTCGTAAGAATATCCTTACGCCGTGGGGCATGGCTTACTGTATGATCCCGTTCTGCTTTTGGAGGCAATGCAGTTGGAATACCTGCTGCAACCTCTCTCTTAAATGTATTTTCCATCTTATCCTATATTGAAAATACTTCCACACCATCTTTCCACACCGCTTGGGGCTGCATGCTTCCTTGGTAGTAAGTAATATTCTGATAATTATCGGTTTTAAATAAACTAAAATCTGCGCGCATACCTTCCGTCAATCTGCCGCGATCGGAAAGATTAAGGGCCTTCGCCGCACGGTAGGTTAATGCGGCAAGTAATTCGGCATTGCTGAGCTTTTCGGCTGTTGCCAAAATACTCGCACTTGTCAATAACTGTCCCATTGGGGCAGAACCTGGGTTCCAGTCGCTTCCTATGGCCAAACATGCACCTGAATCCAGCAACTTTCTAGCAGGTGTAAAGCCGCAACCAAGACCAATTGACGCTGCAGGCAAAGCCACCGCAACAGTATCTGAATGTGCAATAAGTTCAATTTCAACCGCAGTGGATGCTTCAAGGTGGTCCGCAGATTTAGCACCGAGTTCCACCGCAATCTGACTCCCCGAAGTAGTAAACTGATCGGCATGAATGGTCAGATCAAAACCCATTTCTTTGGCCTTTTGTAAATAAGGCAGAATCTCTTCCCCCTGAAAAGCTGATGCTTCGATAAAAGCGTCAATTCTATTCGATAGCTGTTCTGATTTAAGCTGGGGAAACAGAACCTCTGCGATCTGATGAAGATAATCTTGGGCAGATCCGCTGAAGTCACGTGGGAGCATATGCGCTGCCAGACAAGTTGGAATAAGATCTGCAGCTGTGCGACGATTGGACTCCCGAATGGCACGCAATATTTTAAGCTCTTCTTCCACATTCAGTCCATAACCACTTTTGACCTCAATAGTTGTGATTCCCTGCCTCAACAGAAAACCGGCACGCTGAATAGTTAGGTCAACTAATTCTTCCTGTCTACAATCCCTTGTATGTGAAACTGTGCTCCAGATTCCACCTCCGGCAGCTGCAATCTCAAGGTAACTTGAACCTGCATTTCGAAGAGCGAAATCATTTGCCCGATTGCCGGCAAAAGCAATATGCGTATGGCAATCAATAAAACCCGGCAAAGCTACCTGATCACCTGCGATATGAATCCGATTTGCCTGTTCACCCCATTTCTGCTCCAATTGATCAAAGACAGCAACATCTAAAATCGTGTTACCGGCTACTAAAATCCCGCCTTCCTCAATAATAGGCAATTGCTTATCGTGGATAGCCCCCTTTAAGGGCATATTCGACATGGGTAATAGCTGTCTAAAAGGTCCGATTAATTTTAATTCTTTCTCCATCCCTTTTTTGCTTAATATACGTCAAATCGCTGTTTCAGTTCTTCGGCAACCTCACCGGTAGCATATTGACGGTGTAATGCAATAAGCTCTCCTGATTTCACCAATTTCAAGGCTGCTGTCAGTAGCTCTTCCATCGGCTGGTCAGATTCAATATGCGGTATAGACTGCCGTATTCTTTCGTGGATGGCTTCCAATGCCGAAGTTGATTTTAATGGCTGATGGTAATCTTTGGCCTGGGCCGCACACAATAGTTCAATGCTCAATATTTTATCGACATTGTCAATGACCTGCAGCAATTTTCGGCCGGCAATAGATCCCATGCTTACATGGTCTTCCTGGCCCAATGAGGTTGGAATACTATCTGCACTGGCCGGAAAACAAAGACCTTTATTCTCGCTTGCTATCGCCGCAGTACTATATTGCAAAATCATGAATCCCGAATTGAGTCCTGTTGATTTCATCAACAATTTTGGAACACCATTGGTTTGTCCTTCTAAAGACAAATAAACCCTTCGATCCGAAATATTCCCGATCTCGGACGCCGCCAGTGTGGCATAATCTAGAGGTAAAGCAATTGACTGCCCATGAAAGCTTCCGCCACTAATCGTCAACTCATCGTTAATGATCACAGGATTATCAGTCACTGAATTTATTTCAATCTCTATGGTATCTTTTAAATGAAACCAGGCATTGCGCGATGCACCGTGAACCTGTGGAATGCACCTTAACGAATAGGGATCCTGCACGCGGGAGCAATCTTTGTGGCTTTCTAAAATAGCAGATCCATGCAGCATGTTAAAAATACGTGCGGCCACATAGCGGTTTCCGGCATGTGGCCGTAATTGATGCAATTCCGTATAGAATGGTTTGATGGAACCATTTAAACCTTCGATCATTAAGGTAGCAATAATATCCGCATTCTGAAGTACCCGATTCAATTCAGCAACAGCCATTACACCATGTGCCGCCATAAATTGGGTTCCATTGATTAGGGCCAGCCCCTCTTTTGCACTTAAATGAATAGGGCTCAGACCATATTTTTCCAGCGCGATGGCTGTCGGTACGGTTTCGCCACCAATCTGGACTTTTCCCAATCCAATTAATGGTAAAAACAGATGTGATAAAGGTGCCAGATCCCCTGAAGCTCCAACGGAGCCCTGCTTGGGCACCACCGGAATGACATCATGTTCTATATGCCAAATAATACGTTCAATAGTGGTATATTGGACGCCGGAGAACCCTTTAGAAAGTGCATGGACTTTAAGAATAAGCATTAATTTGGCCAAATCAGTGGCTATGGGCTCTCCCATGCCAACAGCATGACTTTTTAGGATATTTTCCTGTAACAGCTGCGTTTGGCCTGCATCGATAAGCGTAGTACATAGCGGACCGAAACCCGTATTGATCCCATAGACAACCTCACCGCGCTCCACTATTTTCCTGACGTAGCTGGCACTTTGCTCAATCTTATCCCTGACCTCTGGTGATATTTCCCCAATCACCGTTCCTTTTACTATCGCTAAAGCAGTGGAGCATGTCAAATGTCCACTGCCGTATAAAAATTTTTCCATCTTCATATCTGCTTTACTCAAATTTACTGGCTATATTTGATAATTAGAAATACCATTTTTATCATCAATTGATAACCATGAATTATCAAATAGAATTAAGGCACTTACTGTATTTTAACATACTGGCAGAGGAACTGCACTTTAGAAGAGCAGCCGAAAAGCTATTCATTGCGCAACCGGGGCTGAGCAGACAGATTAAACAGCTGGAAGAATCTTATGGTGTCTCTCTTTTTGAGCGCAATAAGCGAAATGTACAGCTGACCGAGGCCGGAATATATCTTTTTACAGAGGTAAAAGAACTATTTAGGCATTTGGACCAAATTGAAACCCAGCTTCAGAGTTTTGCCAACGGTAAAATAAGCACCTTAAAGCTCGGATTTATAGGTTCAGCTGTGCAAACAATTTTGCCGCAGTTGCTTGTTAACTTAAAACAGCAGCAGCCTGACATTGAACTCTCGCTGCATGAGCTGGCGAATGAAACCCAACTGGATCTATTGGAAAGGAAAGAATTGGACCTGGGTTTTGTTCGTCTTTCCGAAACCCCACTTGGTTTGTGTAGCTTGCCCATACATACGGAGCATTTCAGCCTCGTTCTACCCAAAGATCATCCCCTATTAAAGTCTCCCAAACCGAGTCTCGAGGCATTAAAAGATGAGTCGTTTATTTTATTTTCCAAAAACTATAGTCACTCTTATTATGATCTTGTCATGAGTATTTTTAGTGACCATGCGTTTGTGCCTAAAGTTACTTTACGCACAGTCAATGCA
Organism: Sphingobacterium sp.; assembly: GCA_022712315.1. Classification (GTDB taxonomy): domain Bacteria; phylum Bacteroidota; class Bacteroidia; order Sphingobacteriales; family Sphingobacteriaceae; genus Sphingobacterium. The sequence continues at coordinate 18,031 of JALAGS010000114.1, forward strand.
TTGACTATATTTAATATGGTTGCTCAGGGGCTTGGAGTTGCTATTGTTCCCTCGTCCTTAAAAAATGGATACCATGTTGATGTCACCTTCCTTGAATTGGACACTTTACCACAGCGAACGACGCTCTCCTTGGTTTGGAATGCCCAAAATCGTAATCCAGGCATACCTTTCGTCATCCAGATCATCGATTCGCAAGCCAACAAAGATGACCTTCACACTACTACTGGTATGAGCAATAAACCTAAGCCTACATCAAAGAATGCCAAATAAATTGTACGGATATCCGGAGCTCTTTATTGCATATAAAAAACAAATTCTCTAAGTTTGATATATTTACTAAACTTTATTTAAAAAACGAATTATGATTTTAGAAGTAGCTGTATTACAAATTATTGAAGGACAACAGTCCAATTTTGAACGAGATTATAAAACAGCTTGCCAGTATATCAGCGCAAGTAAAGGCTATATCACGCATTCCCTGCGTAAATGTATTGAAAAAGGTAACCAGTATATTCTATTGGTCGAATGGGAAACTCTAGAAGACCATACAATTGGCTTTAGGGAGTCTCCACTATTCAAGGAATGGGAGAAACTTTTGCATCACTACTACGATCCCTTTCCAACAGTAGAACACTATGAAGTGTTAAAATAGTAGTTTTATCGTCCTTTTCTATAATAATCTAGTATCTTTGTAGAAATTTTTGACATTCAACTTTTAACCCCTATAAGGCCACAGGCATTATAGCTTTGAACAGAACAAGATGTACACAAAAGAAAAAGCAAAAGTAAATAGTTTCACGGTAGATCATACCAAATTGAAACAAGGAATCTACGCAAAGGCTTCTACAACCAACAGCAGCAATGTTGAAAGTTATACAACATACGATATTCGTATGATCAGACCGAATTCTCCTGAGCGTATGTTATCACCTGAAGTCATGCATACATTGGAGCACTGTTTTGCAACAGAGATCAGAACGATCTTAGGTGACGAGGTTATCTATGTCGGTCCAATGGGCTGTTGCACGGGATTTTATGTGGTGTTAGCAGGAACAGATCGAACTCCTCAGAACGTGGCGGAGTTGATGAAAGAAGTACTAGAGACGATTCTTACAGAAGGATACGAAGTGCCTTTCCAAAATCCAATTAGCTGCGGAAACTACACGTTCATGGACTTTCCCACTTCTAAACAGGCTTGTGTTAACTTCTTAAATCTAATTACTGCGGAAGAATTGGCATTTGAGTATCCATACATTGAAGAAAATTAAATGATCCTGAATAAAGATATTGAAACGATTATTTTGGTAGCAAACAAAAATGAGCTATCTTTTAATTCAACAAGTGAATCGACTTTTGTATACGAAATTGGTGTAGGCAAGGTAAATGCACTCCTCTCTCTCGCCACGCTTTACGAAGACATCAAAGCGCTAGGTATTCATCCTGTTCTTCTCAATGTGGGCACTGTGGGCTGCACAAGATATCCGATAGGCCATGTCCTTTATCCGGCATATTACGCACAAGGTGATGCCTATACAGATGGTTTTTTCCTGGAAAACACCTTATTTTTTAAGGGCCAGGGTACTTTGGAATCCATATCACTTGATGAATTTCGTTACGAAGACGCACTTTTAACTTCTGATCGTTTTATTAATGTAAATACTGCTTTTTATCAGGATATCAAACATTTCAATCCTTTGGCATTTGATATGGAATCTTATGCTTTAGCAAATTTCTGTTTCCAAAAAAATCTGACCTTCCATAGTATTAAAATTGTCTCGGACAATTGTGATGGCACGGTTAAAGACTGGGAAAGTATTCTGGGTGAAATTTCAGGAAGATTAGGAGATATCCTCGATCAATTTATGAAAAAGCTGGATCACGAAAAAACACGCGTAGCCAGCCTATCTTAATAGCATAAAATAACAAAAAATACCGCTAGAAATAGCGGTATTTTTTTTGCTGTTAGCAGACTACCTCCTCTCAAAGGTCCAAATTGTATTTTCGTAGATTACCCAATACTGCTTCAATATTCGGCTCCCTGTACCTATAATTTGAATTTATTCAAACTATTCTCCCCCAAAGTTGTTCAGATAAGTGGATTACATACCCATCGTTATAGTCAATATAACTCTTCCACACTGCAAATAAATCGATCTAATATTCTTATGAAGAAAAAGAAGAAAATAATAATTTCAAATAGACTGCCGATACAAATAGAACGAAAAAAAGAAAAACTAATCATCAAGCCGAGTGCAGGCGGACTGGCAACTGGTTTAAATTCCGCTTTTGATACGGATGAAATACTTTGGGTTGGCTGGCCGGGAATTGTTCCCAAAGATGAAGAGGAAAAAGAAAAGATTATTGAGCTTCTCAAACCGATGAACTTGCTTCCTGTTTTTTTATCAAAAGATGAAATACGCAATTTCTACGAAGGTTATTCCAACGAGGTGCTCTGGCCTATCTGCCACTATCAGCCGAGTTACATTCATTTTGATCGCGAATATTGGAGTACCTATGTAAACGTCAATAAAAAATTCTGCGAAGCAGCACTTTCTATTGATCAGCTTTCTGACTTTATCTGGGTTCAGGATTATCAGCTTATGCTGCTCCCTCAACTGCTACGTTCAGAAAATCAAGAGCTCAACATCGGTTATTTTCACCATATCCCCTTTCCTTCGGAGGAACTCTTTATGAACATTCCGCAACGTAAAGAATTGGTCGAAGGTTTACTGGGGGCAGATCTTATCGGATTTCATACTTTCGCCGATAGTCAGAACTTTTTAAACGCCTGCAAAAAAATACTGCATGTATCATCCGGGCATAACCAGCTCAAATACAAAGACCGTCATATATTTGTAGAATCCTTTCCGATGGGGATTGATTTTGATAAATTCGTCGAAGTCAGCAACCAACCTAAAATCCAAGCTATTGCAACTCAATTTAGAAGTCATTTTCCCGAGCAGAAAATTATCATATCTGTCGATAGGCTCGATTATAGCAAAGGAATATTAGAAAGACTGCGTGCTTTCCTTACTTTCCTCGAAAAATATCCTGAATGGCATACAAAAGTTGTACTTTATATGCTTATAGTACCCTCTAGGGATAAGGTATCCCAATACAAAAAGCTGAAAGATGAGATTAACCGGAAGGTGAGTGAAATCAATTCCATTTATGGAAATCTAAGTTGGACACCGGTATTATATTTTTACAAATCACTTCCCTTTGAAGAGTTGGTTGGATTATACGTTGCATCTGATATCTGTATGATTACATCAACGCGGGATGGGATGAATCTCGTTAGTAAAGAATATATCGCCAGTAAGACTTTATCAAAAGGTGTATTGATTTTAAGTGAGTTCGCGGGTGCTTCCAAAGAGCTCGTTGACGCTTTGATTATTAACCCCTATAATCGGACAGAAACCGCGGACAGTATTTATCAAGCGCTTAAAATGTCGCCCGAAGAAATACAGGAACGTGCCGACGCCAATATTCAGATTATACAGAAGTTTAATGTGCAGCATTGGGTTCAGCTCTTTACCAATCGCCTGGCCGAAACCAAAGCCATACAACGTGACGAATGGGCAAGGCGAATCTCGGATAAGGTCTTTAATAGCATTTCGGAAAGATATAGCAAAAGTAGCAATAGGCTCTTTTTCCTGGATTATGACGGCACATTGGTCAAATTCCAAAATCACGCCCAAAAAGCAACACCGACAACCTTACTCTATAATCTTTTGGATAATATTATCTCCGATCCGCTCAATACATTAGTCATCATAAGCGGTCGGTCACAGGAAAGTCTATCTTCCTGGTTTGATGGCCGGTCGTACTATTTGGTTGCCGAACATGGTATCTGGTCTAATTTTCCAAATTTCAGTTGGTCGTACAAAAAAGGGTTGGCGTTGCATTGGATGCCCGAAGTGAAAAAGCTGATGGAGAAATTAGCCGACCAGACTCCCGGGGCTTACATCGAAGTTAAGCCCTACTCGTTAGCCTGGCATTATCGGAAAGTAGAACTCGGCCTGGGAGAACTCAAGGCTACAGAACTTAAAGAGGTTTTAAATCCAATGCTGAATGACTACGGTTTGCAATTACTGGATGGAAATGCTGTCATTGAGGTAAAAAATACGGAAGTGAATAAGGGGAAAGCAGCATTGGAAATCGCTGGACACATTAAAGCGGATTTTCTGCTGGCTATTGGTGACGACATCACCGATGAGGACTTATTCAAATACCTGCCTCCATCAACCATAAGTATCAAAGTGGGCAGCAACAAATCTGCAGCAAAATATTATTTAGATGAACAGGAAGATGTTCTTCAATTTTTGAATCAACTTATCGTAAAATAATGAGTGAAAATACAACAGACAACAGACATCTCTATCAATCTGGAATCATTGGAAATTGTTCCTACATAGCGCACGTTGGCATTGACACAAATATATCGTGGTTGTGTTGGCCATCGTTCGAAGATAGCTTTGTATTCGGCAGTATGATCGATAAAAATCAAGGTGGAACTTTCAAGATCAGTTCCGAGGACCCTGTCGTGGAAACAAAGCAGTATTACATTAAAAATTCAAACGTCCTTTGCACTGAAATCCATACGGCCTCTTATGCCTATCGTATCACGGATTTTGCACCACGATTTGAACAATTCGGACGGTATTTTAAACCGTTGATGTTGATCCGAAAGATCGAACCGCTTCATGGGGCTCCCAGCGTCAACATCAGTTGTCAACCTACTGGTGACTATGGGCGTATGGCACTTAAAGCCACACGCGGGAGCAACCATATTCTTTATAGCAACGATCAGATTGGAGAACGGATTAGACTGACTACTGATCTGCCTATTTCCCATTTCTTCCAAGATGAAAGCTGGACGATTATCAGTGAAAATAGATACCTCGTACTTACTTATGATGCAGCTTTCGAATCGGCCATCGCGAGCACTTGTGAAGATTTCCTCCATAAGACGCTCAGTTATTGGCAGCGATGGATTAAACACTGTAGTATTCCCAATATTTATCAAACAGAGGTTATCCGATCAGCACTGGTGCTCAAACTTCACCAATATGAGGACACAGGAGCGATTATTGCCGCATCAACAACTAGTCTTCCCGAATATCCAGGTTCGGGAAGAAATTGGGATTACCGTTATTGTTGGGTACGTGACAGTTATTACGTCTTAACAGCATTGACGCACATCGGTCAATTTGAAGAAATGGAAAGCTTTGCAAATTATATTGCCGGCATCACACATCGCAACCCTGGAAGGCTTCAACCTTTGTATGGTATCCTTGGCACCTCCGAACTGACAGAACATATTTTACCTAATCTAAAGGGCTATCAGGATAACGGTCCAGTGCGGATTGGCAACCAAGCTTTTGAACATATTCAAAATGATGTATATGGTCAGGCAATGATTGCCTTGTTACCCCTTTTCACAGATCAGCGTTTTAAAATCCATGAAAACAAAAATGTATTGGGCTGGGTAAATTTCATTCTCGAAAAGATTGAGGCTACTATAGAGGAAAAAGATGCTGGCATCTGGGAGTTTCGAAATTTTGCCAACCACCATTGTTATTCCAATCTTTTTCAATGGGTCGGATGTAAAGCGGCTTTGTTGATTGCACGTCAGAATGGCTATCAGGATATGGAGGATCGCGCGAATGTCCTCTTAAAAAAAGCAGAAGCTTATATCGAAGCCTGTTATGACGAAGAGCGGAAAGTCTATCAGAATGCTGTTAATAGCCGGAATCTAGATGCCAGTACCTTACAGCTCATTGTCATGGATTACCTTGACCCAAAATCGGAACGCGCGCTGCATCATCTCGAAATGCTGGAAAAAGAATTAAAAGGTGAAAATGGACTGTTCTACCGATACAAACATCAGGATGATTTTGGCAGGCCAAAATCCACATTCTTGGTATGTGCATTTTGGTATGTGGAAGCGCTAGCCTGTGTCGGGCGCCTGGAGGAAGCAAAAGAGATCCTGGAACGCTTGCTGACCTACAGCAATCACCTTGGGTTATTCAGTGAAGATGTTACAGAGGATAATGGCAGCCAGTGGGGAAATTTTCCACAAGCCTACAGTCATGTCGGATTGATGAATGCCGTTTATCGTCTAGCCATAAAATTGGATAAACCAATTTTTCATTGACATAAAACAAGATGTGCGATCAATTTAAATTGATCGCACATCTTATATACTTATAGCTACAAGGTATATGACCTTGATAAAATATTACAATTTATCCAGCCAATTTTCGACCTCTTCTTTGGTTTTTCCTGTTTTTTGCTGCAATCTACCCAACAGTTCATCTTCTTTTCCTTCCGCATACAATAGATCATCATCAGTTAAATCTGCATATTGTTGTTTTACTTTACCTTTCAGCTCGTTCCAACGGCCTTTCCATGTTAAATTACTCATAAATGCTCCTTTATTTTAAAAATGAAATGTATGTACTTATATTAATGCCTGTTTATACTGATCAAAATGTTCACAGATTTCCTCAGTCCCGATTTGCTTGCCCATCAAGTCTATAAAACGGTTTTTATACAATGAGAATATGTATAGTCCCGTTGCCAAACTTCCTATGACAAAAATACCTTCAAGTTCATTGCTCTTCACAAGCTTATTGTTCAGATGGCACTCTTTGAGCAATGGAATGTTATAAGAAGACCATTTGCCCATTTTATCTTTGAGCACCAATCCAATATTTTTTGTTCCTGTCATCGTTTCAGCTTTCTTTTAGAGAAAACATTTACTGTGCTTCAAATGTTTTCTAATTTTTGTCATTTTGAAAAGAATAGGTCTTTCATACACAAGAGCAAGTAATTATACGGTCGCAACAAAAAAAAACATGTTTCCAATTGTCAATTGGAAACATGCTGTTAAAGATTGCTGATACTATTTCTGTTAGCGTTTGCCTGGTAAATAGATTTGAAAACCTAATCCAACGCCTAAACCACTCGCACCACTGCCAGTATTTATATTGGCTTTGCTATAGTTGTAGCCAAAAGTAGCTTCGAGCGCAACAGTCCGGGTAATAAAATGTGCATAGCCGACATTGGCTCCTACCGCCAGCGCGACGTCTTTGCCCCTTGAACTGCCTGAGATACCGATGTCTCCCTGTCCAAAAAACCTACCTGTAGTTGATCCTGCATTTGGAAAGTAATAACGTACAAATGGTGCGACACCATAGGTCCATTCATTGTCAGCGTCTTTTTGAGTAGCCAGACCAAGATTTGCCTGCGCACCGATAGCCAATCCATTAGATACAAAATAACCAGCCCTTGGCTGAAGTGCGACATTAAAAGATTTACCCTCGAAACTATAACCGAGATTACCGATCGATCCACCGACCATCCAATTCCCTTGACGGATTGGTTCAATACCAACGTCAGACGACATCTGCGGTGTTGTCTCAATTTTCTGAGCATGGGCCTGATACCCAATTCCTGCTGTTATCAATAAAAGTAGTGTCAATTTTCTCATAGTGTTTTCTATTATCTAAATTACTTTAGTTTAATAACAAGATCGACAAATGAAAAGTTTTAAATTTATTCTTAAAATGACCGGGCTATCCTTTTTAAAAAATACAACCAATCATATTTCATCGCTGTTCTTACCAAAAAGAAATTATGAATACAACAGTTCAATCTGGCAATGGTTTCTCCTATTATTGCCAAAACGGAGCGCTATTCATGAATGGAATAGAGCCCCTAGACAACGATCCTTCTACCGACAACGGCAGCCGTACCTACACTCCACCAAAAGTTCCTGATCTTGATGATCTAGCACCCGATTTATATTATCCAGAGAATACCGAAGGACCTGATCCAAGTGAAGAGGAACAGCGCGACCGTAGTAATAAAGAAAAAATTAATACGGAGGAGGATCAACATAAAGAAAAACCTGATCATTCAGAAGAAGATATTTATGATGCTGAATCCGATCAGAAAGAAAATGACAAAAAAAACTCCCTCAATTGAGGGAGTTTTTTATCGGATATACTGAAGTCTGAATGATAAAGAAGAGTCCGGAAGATTTTTAAGGTTTAGATTTTGATCCATTGATACTGTCTTTTCTAAGCGTGTCTGCCAAACTGGTATCTTTCTGCATCGTCATTTTTTGCTGCTCGCTTAAATTGTACCTTGTTTCATCAGCATCACTCGGCGCAATGTTGTCCGATTGACCACTTCCTTCCGATGGAGTTTTCTTTGAATTTTGACACGAAAATAATAATGTAGCACCAAATATGAGTGTTACTAAACCTGTTGTAAATTTTCTGCTCTTTTCCATAGTCTATCTTGCTTTTGTTTCAAATATTTAGATAAGAACCACATTAAAAGCTAATTAGTTCAACAAAACTGACAAAAAATCGCCATTGGCATTTATGATTACAAAAATGTACGTTTTTCTTATTTTAATAAAACGAGGCTAACCCGTAATTTAGACATTTCTTAAGGGAACAAATACCCAATTGACCAAGTTCTAATTGATCATTTCTCTTTATTGGGACACAATTAATATCCCCTTTCTGTAGTGTTTCGGCTACAAAAACAACCAATCCGATTGCATACGTATTTTTCCCATATACCTGTTTAAACAAATTTCAATTGGAATAAAATGGTGAAAGTAGCACTTTAATTGTACTTAATTCCAAAATACACATCAATCAATTTAACAAACGATACTATGAGCAATTCAAATTTAAATTTGTTAGTCGAAGAGAAAAGAAGCCTTCTGAAACATTTTGCAGGGAAATTTACAAACGATCCCGACGAAAAAGAAGATCTGATTCAGGAGACTCTTATTCGTGCCTTAAAATCGATCGATGATTTTATCCGCCATCCTAAATTAATGTCTTGGCTCTATGTGATCATGAAAAATGTATACATTAACCAGTACCGTAAGGCCAAACGTATAAACGATATCCATGAAACTTATATCGATCTGGAAAGCACCAACACAATAGAATCCAACAAGAGTGACAACAAGTTCATCGCTGATGATATTGAAAAAGCAATGTGCAGTTTGTCGGAAGAAAATTATCAAGTATTCCAATTGTTCCTCGAAGGATACAAATATCACGAGATTGCCTCCTATTTTGGAATGCCTGAAGGTACAATTAAAACCAGAATACACATGACAAGGAAAAAGCTGCAAAAACAGCTTAAAATTTACAGACTAAAGTAAAACAAAATATATCCCTTGAAGTTATCTACTAGAGTAGCTTAACCGTAATCAGAAAATTTGCTAAATAAAAAACATATGAAATCAGAAGTTAAAATAAAGAATCAGCCCAATATGGTCATTACGCTGATTATCTGTGGCGGTCCCATTGGAAAGAGAAATGGTAAAACCATAATACAGTCGGAAGTCTCGGAAGAAGTGGAGAAGAAACCGATCAAAGCGGACACAGAGAAAGGTAAAAAGACTTCTTATGTTGATAAAACAAAATAGATAGAAATTTACCATTAAAAACGGCTGCTTTTTCAGTAAAAGTAGCCGTTTTTAATGCCTTTTCCTATTTTATCTATTGTTAGCCTACCCCCACTCTTTTCTGTATAAAACCCTTGATGTATGTAAATAATACGCATCTTATTTTTTTCGAAAACCGGAGATATCGCTCATCCGTTCTTAATAGAGATTAACAATTTGCATATCAGCAAAAAATAAACAATACCTGATAAATGACAATACTTCGATCATATACAGATCAACAGTGATCGAATTGTAACTTATTAAAGGACGACTGATTTATTCGTACACATACACATACAAAATTTAGGTAGCATTTTGGGATTTAAAAATACGTTGATTTTGGACATTATTATATGAAAGTAAAAGCTGGTTATACAAGAAAGAAAATAGGCAAGTCTTTTAAATATTTCGATACATCGGGAAACGAAGTATCTGATCAAAAGATCTTAGAAAGAATTACAAAACTGGTTATCCCACCCAACTGGAAGGATGTATGGATTGCCAAAAGTGCCAACAGTGATCTGCAAGCTTTTGGATTCGACCAAAAAGAACGTAAACAATATATTTATCATGCGAAATTCGTTAACCAACGGCAGGCGGCAAAGTTCAGTAATATTCTTTTTATGGGTAAATACTTACAGGAATTAAGAAAAATCAGCACTAAACACCTCAAACATCAGGACTGGGATATGGATAAGTTATGTGCAATTGCATTTAAAATAATGGACAGTACATTAATCCGTATCGGCAATAAACGCTATACCCTTACCAATAAGTCTTATGGCCTGAGTACACTGGAAAAAAGGCACGTTACCATCGAAAATAACAAGATATCTTTGGCTTATAAAGGCAAAAAGGGTGTTTTTCAGCAAAAGTCCTGGTCCAATAAGCAGCAGGCTAAACTTTTGGAAGAACTTCTAAAAATGAAAGGCAAAAGGATATTTCAGATTGATAGCGCTACATGCGAAAGCACTTTCTGTGGTGCCGCCTTTAATCACTATCTCCGGGAGAATTCTAAGGGCCAGATCAGCTGCAAAAGTATCCGTATCTGGGGAGCTAGTCGCGAAGCTTTTTATCAGCTCGCCCAAACAAAACCGGCAGAAACACTTAATGCACGAAAAAGACAGTTAAATAAAGTCATTAAACAGGTTGCCGAGCAACTCGGCAATACGAAGACTGTTTCGCAGACTTATTATATCCACCCTGCCATACAAAGTTTATTTATGGAGGGAAAATTCCCCAGCATAAAAAGTAAATTACCACTAGCGAAGTTGGAAGATAAATTATACCGTTTTTTACTTAAATCCACCGATAAAGCAACAATTTAACGGCCGAACCTAAACCATTCATCCAATGGATGGCTTAGGTTATTCATCCAGCATGATACCATATCCATGGCTGCAACAGAAAATGTGATGCCATTTCCACCGAAACCACATACAAAGTAGGAGCTTTTGAACTTTTTATGCTTACCGATATAGGGCAACCCATCTTTGGTCGTTCCGAAAGTACCCGCCCAGGCAAAGTCTGGGTGGAAAGCTCTATCAGTAAAAATTTTGTTAAATGACTTTTCCAATTTAAGTGATTTCGCTGGGATAAGACTATCCCGTTTAATTGCATCTTTAAATTCTTCATCTTCTCCTCCAATCAGGAACCTATAATCGTCTGTTGTCCGCATATATAGATAAGGTTCAGCAGTATTCCAAATGAGCAGGTCCCGATAACGGTAATAAACTTCTTTATCGACTTCCGACACGATCGCGAATGTACTCAATAGATCAACAAATTTTTCAGGAATGAGATTTGTCGTTTCGTATCCTGTACAATAAATGATTTTTTTTGCTTTGATTTTAGCGCCCGTCGAGGTTGTTACAAGATTATATCCCGACCTATATAATACGGTTTCTAAGGCTGTTTTATCGAAAATCAATAGTCCCTTTTTAACGTTGTATGCTAGCAGTTCATGTGTAAAGCAAAAGGCATCTATGCTTGCTCCTAGACCTGAGAGAATTCCAACATAAGCGCCATGTATAGCATAACGTTCACTAATCTCTTGTTCCGTTAACCATTTCACGTCGAATCCCGCCTCTTGCCGGGCTTCAAACTCTTGTTTCAACCAGGAGACGTCTTTTTTTCTCGCCGAGTAGTAGAGTGATTTTTTTGTTCTAAAACCAGCTTTCGACCGGATTTTCTTGGCAATTTCCCCCAATTTGCCAATTGCTTCTCCACAGGCTCTATAACTCGCTATTGCAGCTTCTTCTCCAATTAATTCCTTTAACCTATACAAAGGCACATCTATTTCATATTGCAATATTGAGGTTGTCGCCGCCGAACTCCCATTCACAATTTCACGCTTGTCAATAAGTAGACATTTCTTTCCATCTCCTATGCATTGATGTGCGATCAAAGCTCCCGTAATGCCCCCGCCAACGATAAGCACATCACAGCTGGCGTCGTGCCGCAAGGAAGGATAATTGTTTAAAAGGCCGTTTTTCACTAACCAGAAAGGTTCATTTGACTTTAAATCCATTGTAATAAAACATAGTGAATGTCTGTATAACTATTTTTTTGAGAAATAGTTTGTTGGGCATTTTATTAAATTTCAAACCATTTGAACATTACCAAGGTTATCTTACTAGCAATAAATAGATTAGTTATGCGAGCAATTTGGACGGGAGCTATTGGTTTTGGTCTAGTCAATATCCCAATTAAAATATATAGTGCAACGGAGAGTGCGGCTTTAGATCTGGATATGCTTGATCGAAAGGATCTATCCAATATTAAATTCAAGCGGGTAAATGAACAGACTGGCAAGGAGGTAAAATGGGACAATATTGTGAAGGGATATTTTATGAAAGACCATTACGTCGTGCTGGAAGATGCAGATTTTGAAGATGCAAGTCCAGAAAAGACTAAACTTATCAATCTCCATGCTTTTGTCAAAATGATGGATGTCGACAGTATATATTTTGAAACGCCTTATTATTTGGAGCCACAAAAAGGCGGAGAAAAAGCCTATCAACTCTTACTCAAAGCATTGGAAAAAACTAAAATGGCAGGCTTAGGATCATTCGTGATGCGAAATGTAGAGCATCTAGCCCTGATAAAGCCCTATCAAAATGCATTAGTTTTGAATAAAATACGTTATCAACAGGAGATCAGGACACTCGATGAGTTGAAATTACCCAGTAAAATTAAAATTCAAAAAGCAGAAATGGACATGGCTACACAGCTGATCGAGCAACACAGCGCATCCTTTGATATCAGTAGTTATAAAAACGAATATATGGACGAGCTCCTCAAAATAATCAAACAAAAAGACAAGGGTAAACGTCCTACCATTCGAAAAATGAAAGTAGAGAACACAAAAGCAGATGATTTGCTTGCAAAATTGAAGGCAAGCCTAGGTTAAAACATAACACGCTGTACCATGATACGTAAACTGAAATCGGGAAAGTATCGAATATATGCCAAGCATCCTGATAAAGAGACGCACCGACGTCGGAACTTGGGTACTTTTGATACCCTTGAGGAGGCAAAAAAACATGAGCAAGAAATTCAATATTTTAAACAAAAGAAGTGAAAAACGATGAAAAATATCATACCGGAACAAAAAGAAGGCAAGCATCTGGATTGCTTTGAATCCCTTGAGTTTCCCAGTGAAGCTATCGCCAATTTAGCCTATGATTTGGCGATAAACAATCTTAGAAATGTCAACCATTGGTATGAACTCGCGCAGTTACCTGCCACTGTATTTCAATTAACGGCTGGTTATGGTACTCCAATTGATCGTTTACTCGAATTACATGATTATATCAGACTGGATATTCCAGGACCAGGACTCCCAAGTAGCGAGGGCTATGATTGGGTGAATGTTGTCAACGTCATTTCAGAAAAAAAAGACGATTATAGCGTTTTTGCGATAACATTAAAACCTTGCCCAGACCCAAGCCATCCTGGAGATAAAAATACAGCTCATTTTTTCGAGGGGATTTCATCTTCGACCTTTCTGATCGAACAACGAAGAAATAGCATCTTGTTTCAGTACGCTGGAAGAAATGAGATTATCAATGTTGATAATGAAAATATCAGTGATAATATCAGGAATTATCTTGTTGGCCTAGCAGCTAAAATGGGTGCATCTTACCCACAATGGAAATCACTTCTTAAAGGAATGGCCCATGCGGTAGCAAAAGAATTTAGTTTAAACCATTAGTTCCTTCTATCGGATGGAATCAGTAGCGGCTTTAATTTCAAAGTAGAAGAAATCTATAAGACAGTTTTATACACTTTATAACGTTCTGTTATCAAAGATTCGATCTATGTTGTCGTGATTTTTTCGTATATTTATGTATATCATAAGAAGTTTTGGGGTATTATGAATCATACATTTCAATCTAACAATCAAACCATTATTAAGCTTCAATCTTTTGGCAGTCTGGTCATCTTAGATCGACATTTTAATGTCGTTGGGACAACCGAATCTGTCGTAAATGGCCCTGACGCCATAGAAAGCCTATTAGGAACTAATTTTTTTGATAGCTTTAACAGTACATTCGGTGAAGCGCTACCCAAAATTAAGAATGCGATAACCGATCTACTTGAAAACGGGCAGTCGCGCCACATTTTACCCATTAAAATAAAAAAAGAACGTGTTTACGTAAAATTGCGTAGACACAATGAACACCTCTATATTGAATGGGAACAACAACACAAAAAATACATTGCCGCAAAAAAAATAAATGAACTTAATTTTTTGTTAGATACTATTCGACCTAATAATTGGGACCGTGTTTGCTTGGCCATTAATAAATTACTGAATTATGATCGAGTTTTTGTTTTGCAGATTCAGGAAACAGGTTATAGTTCGGTGATTGCGGAGCATACAGCCGACGGACAAGCCTATTTCAAAGGAAAAGAATTTTCGAAAGATTTCATGCCTGAGGAAGTCTTGTCATACTATCGGAGCTATTCCTATCGATACGCTCCCAATATTGATCTCGAAGGACAAGAATTCTATTATACGGACGAAGCGATTGATCCGCTCTCGAGCTTATTATCACCTTTACCTGAACTTCATCGGCTTTTTCTAAAAAATATTAATGTCCAAAGCGCCCTGTTTTTTCGAATCTGTATCGATGACGAATTTTGGGGTCTGGTAGTGGCACAGAACGATGAAGAACGTGCGGTCGATCTTCAGCAGCGAAAACTGTGCACTTTTGCCATCCAAGCTGCTACCAGCAAGTATGAAAGCCATGTCAAACAGAATCTGCTGGAAAGAACGGAACTTCTTAAACTCGCCGAAGAAGAGTTAAAAAGAAGTCTCTCTGAAAATAAGATGGTGAACTGTGCTTTGATACAGCATATGGATATTCTGACGCAGCTGGTCAATGCGGATGGGTTGGCTATATTCAATCAGGGCGATGTTTTTAACTATGGCCATACCCCGCAGAAAGTACAATTTTATGAAATCATTCAATTTCTACAAAAACATACCGATAAAGCCCTCTTTAAAGACTATAACTTTCGGCTGAATCATCAGGATAACTTTAAAGATAAACTTGATTTTGCGGGTCTTATGTATCTAAAGGTTGGTTTGGAAAACGATTATTACCTCGTTTGGTTTAGAAAGGAAAACCGCAGTCAGGTGATGCAGATGGAGCTAAAAAATGAACTATATGAAAACAAGAAGCTCAACATCTGGGAAGATATGCGCTATGACGTTGCCAAACCCTGGAATGATGCTGAAATCAATTTTGTCCTTCGGCTGAATCAGATTATCAAGGAATCTATTTTTGCAAAATTAAAGGAACGTCAGTTGCTTAATGAAGAGCTTCTGAGTTTGAACAATGAGTTGGAAATGTTTACACATACTCTTTCACATGATTTAAAAAATCCCTTGTCCATCTTAAAGATGGGTATACAATTTCTACAGCAGCACTCCGAAAATATTGATTTTACAAAAATCAATAAGTGGTACCAGAATTTCAGCCGAAGCGTTACGAACATTGAAGATATTATCAACAATATGGTCCAACTCAGCCAGCACCGTTCCAGTAGTTTAGATAAGGAACCGCTTCCCATGGCCTACACAATTCAGCGCATATTCCAAGAAAACAGTATTTTATATAACCTCAATAATTGTCAGGTTACTTTTGGCACCCTATTGCCAATCTGGGGTGAAAAAAGTGCCGCGTATCAGATTTTTTCCAATTTAATTATTAATGCCATAAAATATTCTGCACAGGCAGACAGGCCTCTAGTAACCATAGATAGTTCGCACGAAGACGATTATACCCATTATCAGATTAAGGATAACGGTATTGGAATACCGAGTGACCACTTGCCTCATATTTACGAGATGTTTACCAGAGCCGATAATGTAGGTTCAATACCTGGTACAGGGATTGGGCTTTCGCTCGTAAAACGGATAATGGAACGATTGGGCGGGAATATAGAAATTGAATCAGAGATCGGTTTGGGAACCACTGTCCACCTTTACTTCCCTATTGTTGAACCATTTCCTGAGCAAATGTTACTCGATTGATCTTTGTTTCAAATCCTAAAATCTTTCAAACTATTTCCCGTTTAACCTTGTTCATTTAAGGAGAGTATACCATCCAATAAAAAGGATCGTATCACTTAAAACGAAATCGAAAATGGAAGAGATATTGCAACATGCAGTAGTGAAACGAGGTTTAATTATTGCCTATTATTTTAGTAATATCTGGTATCGCAAAGGACTATTCGGGGATCGTACTATTCCAGATCCAAATGACACTGACCCTATTGAACATCCTGAGCCAGATATAGATGAAACCGACCCGGAAGAAGAGGAACATATCAACTATACACATAAAAATCCGCAGACAAGAAACAGCGTAAGTCCCGGAAACGCATCACCCACTAACTGGGATAAAAATGTCGAAAATCCGGACATACCCAGAAAGACAGATTGACCTAGCGGTCAATCTGTTAAGATATTCAATTGTCCTTTTTCATCAAAAAAAACATCACTGATAAAAACAATGCGTTGATCTCCCGTCTTTATTGTACGACCGTGGTATACACAACGGATTTTTCCTTCCTTATCCTGAAATAAACTATTATGCCCTGTGCCCGAAATCACTCCGCCTCTATTGGTATTTTTTTCAATGATCGGATTGGATGCCGATTTTTGATAATTTCCCAAAGGAGCCGTTGCTGTTGCGTAGCCAACAGCATAATTGGCTCCTGCAAAATAATTGGCCGAATACATCATGTAATAGAGGCCATTTTCTTTGACCAGAAAAGAACCTTCTGTCCATCTCCTATTGACCTCACCTGAAGTAACTGATCTACTTTCCCATTCGGATTGTGCATCCTGCATCGTAGCTGGAGGGCGCATTAAAAGAACCGGACTGCCAATCGCTTTCGTCATACTGCTATCCAATTCCACTCCGTAGACCCAGCTTTCTTCAATATTCTTATAGCCAAATTTCTTCTTCGCCCAATCTGCAATTTCTGATTCTACGGGATGCTCGTAACAGCAGCGAGAATAGAATAGATAATTTCTATGATCGGTATCTCTAAAAACATTCGCGTCAATGATAGGATA
This sequence comes from Sphingobacterium sp., assembly GCA_022712315.1. Taxonomy (GTDB): domain Bacteria; phylum Bacteroidota; class Bacteroidia; order Sphingobacteriales; family Sphingobacteriaceae; genus Sphingobacterium. Next base: position 35,118 of record JALAGS010000114.1, read on the forward strand.
TCCGGGATCAAAAATAGGTTCGCCGGTCAGATCTTTAAACGGCCCCAATGGACTGTCTGCCACTGCAACTCCAATACGATAGTTTTCTAAGTCTTTTTTTGGGTTTTCTTTCCAGTGAGCACTATAATACATGTAATATTTGTTGTTCACACGATAGACTTCCGGAGCCCAAAAGTCCTTTTCCCCCCAACTATTGGGCTGTTTGGCATCGTATACTTTTCCCTCCTTTTTCCAAGTCTTTAGATCTTTGGAACTATAGGCTATAAAACCATTCTCGGTTCCGCCGGTTCCATATAAATAGTATTGATCCGATGGTGGATCGAATACAATAAAAGGATCACCAAAGGCTACATCTGTTTGATAGGATTTTCTACGTTGCCCCGATTGCTGATCGGTGCTCAAAAAGCGAAACTTTGCAGTTTCAAATTGCGGAATCAACATACCGCTGCTATTTGCCACAAATTGAATAGGCACCATCGCTGTCCGCCGAGGAGCAACTTTTTTATCCGAAAAATGTGTATGACAGACGTAATACCATTGCTTTCCTTTTTTGAAAATGTCGCCATGACCAGTTCCAGCAAATCCGCTATTTTTTTGGCTTAGTGCAGGCTGATCTTCCAGTTTTTTCCAGGGCCCATAAATATTTTCAGCTATTGCAACCCCTACAGCATAGTCCTTATTCCGAAAATCATTTGCCGAATAGAACATATAGTAATATTTCCCCTCCCGAATGACAGTGGGACCTTCGCTTACTGTCCAATCGGCATTTGCTGTATTTTCCCAAGGAAGTTCTGCATGGAGACATTCTTTCAGCGTTTCTTCCTTTATTCCCGAATAATCCGACTTCAATTCCGCCACAAAAATCCGATTCCCATCCTTTAATCTTACATGAAACAAGTATTTCTTTCCATCTTTATCGCGGAATACAAAAGGATCAATTTGTTTTTGTCCAACAGCAATTGGCGCTTTAACCGCTTGTCTAAAAGGACCCATTGGACTATCGCTGACCGCAATTGCGATATTCTCATCGGCTGTGTAAGCCATATAAAACTTACCATTATCAAACCATACTTGTGGTGCCCAAAAACCTTTTGATCCAAAAATATCGCCCTTTACAGCAGCAAACCCTGAACTAGCTCCTTCTGGACTTACCCAGGAATCTAAATCCTTCGACTGATACACTTTAAACCCCTGCTGTTCTGCCGAATCACCATTGGTACCATAGAGGTAATAATATCCTCTGTGATAGAATACGGTCGGATCCGCTTGAAAAATACCATTTGGCGGCGGCGTCACATTTTCAATCTGATCTTTGTTTACAGTTTGCGCAAATGTCCTTTGGACAAAAAACAACAAAAAAGCAAAAGGCAGCAAATATATTTTGTTCATTGATTATAATATAACATATAGGTGAAAGCCTAAAATTGAATAAATATTTGCTAAGACTGGGGGTAAATCGTATCAATTGAATATCATTTTGTAT
>JALAGS010000115.1 GCA_022712315.1 Sphingobacterium sp.
TATAAGTACACAAGCATGAGTTAATGCCAGCCTTACGGCTGACCAAACTCGAAGAGGAAAATCGCAAAACCCAATGCGCAAGGGGACTGTATTATAGTTAATTTATAGAGGAAAGATACAGAATATAACCAGTATAAAAATGACTTTGATAACAGCTGTTTGTAAAATTTGTCATTTTGAAATGTAATCGGGGATACTGCTGAAAAAATGATTCCTTTACCGGCATATCGCCGTCGTAAACTATCTATATGCACGAACGTATATTGTGCGGTTTTTGGAACAGATCTGCTGTGATTATAATTGTATATAAAAGCAAATTTATCTAAGTTTGCGCTATGTCTGAAAAAATGAATTGGAAAGATTTGCTCTCTGCAAAGCGCTGGGGTTACGAAGATCGGAGCGTAGATAGTTACTTGGTAGCCCGGTCGGAATTTCAACGGGATTATGATCGTCTGATCTTTTCTTCCCCATTTCGTAGATTACAGAATAAAACGCAGGTTTTTCCACTTCCTGGTGCTGTATTCGTTCACAATAGACTGACGCACAGTTTAGAAGTCGCTAGTGTGGGACGGTCTTTGGGCCGTATGTTTTATGCGCAGTTAAAAGAGGAAAATCCTAATCTAGACGTGGAATACCCCTTTTTACAGGAAGTTGGGAATATTATCTCTGCAGCATGTCTTTCCCATGATCTGGGCAATCCGGCATTTGGGCACTCTGGAGAATCTGCGATCTCTACCTATTTCACAGACGGCGACGGACGTAAATATCAAGAACAGGTTACTGCAGAAGAATGGGCCGATCTGACCCATTTTGAAGGAAATGCCAATGCTTTACGCATTTTAACGCATGCTTTTCAGGGAAAAGATCCCAAAGGATTTGCGTTGACCTATACATCCTTAGCTTCTATTGTAAAATACCCCTGTTTGGCAATTGATGGCCATCTCAAGAAAAACCATCACCGTAAAAAATATGGCTTTTTTACCGAAGAGCAAAAAGCATTTGAGAAGATTGCCAATGAGCTAGGATTGTTGAAAGATCCTTCTAACCCTAAAGGCTATCTGAGACATCCATTGGTTTATCTGGTGGAAGCAGCAGATGATATTTGCTACAATATTATCGACTTGGAAGATGCGCATCATCTTAAAATACTATCCTATCAGGAAGTAGAAGAGCTCTTGCTGCCATTGTGTGGTAAGGAGAATCTGCGCGACCGGCTTGATGGTTTGCTGGATACCCCAAGCCGGGTGGCTTTGTTGCGGGCTAAAGCAATTAATACGCTCATAAAAGGTTGTGTAGATGTCTTTGTCCGTGAACAGGAGAAATTTTTGGCAGGAACATTTACATCGGCTTTGATGGACGCATTGGATGAGGATATCGTTAAGCAGATGAGCAAAATTTCAAAAATTTCCATCGCCAAAATCTATAATGCCCCAACGGTTGTGCAGATTGAGATTGCCGGTTACCGCGTGATGGATGCATTGTTAAAAGAGTTCGTGCCAGCCTACCTGAAGAAGAACAAGAATAATTATGATAAAAAACTGGTCGCTTTAATTCCAGCACAATTTTATACAGATAAACAAGATTCGTATTCGAAAATTCGCTGTGTTTTAGACTTTGTTTCGGGAATGACTGATGTTTACGCCATTGAACTTTATCGTAAGATCCAGGGAATAACAATACCAAGTATCGAATAACTTTGTAAAGTTTTTAATTTGGTGACAAAATAAAAACTTTATAAAAATTAAAAAATGAAGACACTTGTTAAGCCTTAGTCTTGGACAAAATACTTCTTTATTCCTTGATCTTTACTCTTTGTTCTAAAATCTCAATACGTTAAAAATGAAAGTTGTAATAGCTGAAAAGCCCTCTGTGGCGCGTGATCTGGCTCGAGTGATGGGGGCGAAAGAAGTCAAAGACGGTTATATCGCCGGTAATGGCTATGCTTTTACGTATGCTTTTGGCCATTTGGTGCAACTCTGCACACCACAGGCTTACGGATACAATTCGTGGACAATTTCAAATTTGCCGATCATTCCGCCAACATTTAAGCTGGAATCGAAGAAGGTGAAGCGGGATGGCAAGCAAATGGATGATACAGGGGCTGTGAAACAGCTCAACACCATCAAATCACTTTTAGAACAAGCCGAAGAAATCATTGTGGCTACGGATGCTGGGCGTGAAGGTGAATTGATCTTTCGCAATATATACTATTTTTTAGGTTCTATAGTACCTTTTAAACGTCTGTGGATCTCCAGCCAAACAGATAAAGCTATTAAGGAAGGATTTGCCAATTTAAAAGCAGGCACGGAGTACGATAGTCTTTATATGTCTGCCCGTTCGCGCTCAGAGTCGGACTGGCTGATCGGCATCAATGCAACACAGGCGATCACGTTGGCAGCAGGCAATAAAGGGCTGCTTTCTTTGGGACGTGTACAGACACCCACTTTGGCGATGATCTGTTCGCGGTATCTGGAAAATAAAGACTTTAAACCGCAGGCATTCTATAAAATTCAAGCGGGATTTGAAAAAGATAACATCAGTTTTAAGGCAACTTCAAATAAAATTGATAAGAAAGACGTCGCTGAACAAACCATTGCCGGGCTGACTGTCGGTTCCAATGCACGTGTTGCAAAAGTAGAAGCCAAAGAGACAAAGGAACAGCCACCGCTACTTTTTGATTTAACATCCCTTCAACAGGATGCAAATAAAAAATACGGTTATTCGGCAGATCAGACATTAAGTATTGCGCAGACCCTTTATGAGAAAAAAGTCATCACCTATCCACGTACCGGTTCCCGTTACATTGGTGAGGATGTCTTCGAGAAGATTGAAGAGCTTTTTCAGCATCTATCCGATACCGCAGAAGAATCCATCGCCTCAATAGCTAAAAATCTGATCGGTGCAAAGTTGAATAAACGTTCTGTCGATGATAAAAAAGTAACCGATCACCATGCTTTGCTGGTGACAGATGAAAAGCCGGGACCGATGCTGAAAGAACAGCAGAATATCTACAATATGATCGCCAAACGCATGGTCGAAAGTTTCTCGGAAGTCTGCATAAAGGATATTACTACCGTGACAATTGATGCGCAGGGCGTTGAATTGATCGCCAAAGGTACCGTCATCAAACAATATGGCTGGCGTCTTTCTGCTGAACAGATCGAAGCCCCGGATGAAGATAAGAACAATGATGACCAGGATAACGAAAATGCGCAGTTACCGAAGCTATTAGCTGAGGAATTATTGCAGATTCTGACCTTGGAGCTTGCCGAACGTTTTACCAAAGCAAGGCCCATACATACCGAAGCATCCTTGCTAAAGGCAATGGAAACTTCTGGAAAGGAAATCGAAGATGATGAGATGCGCCAGGCCATGAAAGACTGTGGACTTGGTACTCCGGCTACACGGGCTGCAACTATTGAAACACTTTTTCAACGCGATTATATCAAACGTGATAAGAAAAAGCTTATTCCGACTGAAAAAGGGCTGGCGGTATACCATCTCGTAAAAGATCGTTCCATTGCGAAAGTAACACTAACCGGTAAATGGGAACAAAAGCTGGAAGAAATGCGGGCCAATAAGGTTTCTTACGATGTTTTTATGAAACATATTAAGGACTATACAGCCAAAATCACCAAGGAGCTGCTGACATTGCGGATTTCTTTGGCACAGGAGGAAGTTAAACCCCAGCAGAAAGGAAAGATAAAATGTCCGAAATGTGAGAAGGGATTGATTCTGCTGTATGATAAGGTGGCACAATGCGATCACTATGCCCGTGGGTGTGATTTTAAAATCTGGCGGACCTTAAATGGTATCTTTCTGGACGAAAAAGAAATGAAGAACCTGCTGGAAAAAGGAAAGACTTCCGAGTTTAAAGGCGTGAAAAATAACGAAGGTGCTATTGTTACCGCACCGCTTGTGTTCGAGAATTTTAAAGTTAACGTGGGATAAGTTTGTTTACCCCACGTTTGATCTTATCAGCGTTTAGCCCCGCTGTAGGATATCCTGCAAAGCAGCAGAAATCGTCGGATATTTAAATGCATACCCATTATTTTCCAGCCTTTCTGGCAATACCCAACGACTTTTCAAAAGGAGCTCTGTTTCCGTATGGATCAAAGCAGCTCCTATCTCCAGTAGCCATTTGGGAGAAGGTAGACCGATTTTACGATGCATGATCTGCCGAAAGGTCTCCATAAAGGTTTTATTCGTAATCGGATAGGGGGCTGCACAATTGATGACACCACTCATATCGTCATGGCTTTGTAAGAACTGGATGATCTGGAAAAGATCTTCGATATGGATCCAGCTAAAATATTGCTTGCCATTACCCTGTATGCCGCCGAGTCCAAAACGGACCAGGTTTTTAAAAGGATGTATAACGCCGCCATCCGGCCCCAGTACAATGGCCATACGGAGTGCTACCTGTCGAGTCTGCGGTAATTTAAAATCGAAAAAGGTTTTTTCCCATAACGTGGCAACATCAACGGAAAATCCTGTTCCGATATCACCCGAACTTTCAGTCATCGGACGGTCCTCAGCGTGACGGTAAATAGTCGCCGTGCTTGAATTTAGCCACAACTTTGGCGGATTGTTAGCGGCTGATATGATTTCGCCGAGTATTTTTGTCGTTGCTGTTCTCGAAGAAAATATTTCGGCCTTGTTCTTTTCGTTATACCGACAGTTGACAGACTTTCCAGCTAGATTGATGAGTAAGTCTGCGTTTTCCAATGCTTCGGCAATGCCGCGACGATCTGACCAGAGAACATCAGTCCGTTGTCGACCTATGATAATAACCTGGTGTCCCAATGCCCGGAATTTTTGGGAAAGATATTGGCCAACAAAACCTGTTCCCCCAGCAATAACTATCTTATTCATGGCTTTTTTTATTTACTTAAGGATTGACCGTTGAACTTAGTGTTCTCCTTTGCTTTGCAATGCGTTTACCTCTAAAGAAGAGAAACATATTGAGAAAAAGCATGACACCTAAATAGATACTAAACCCACCGATTTTATAACTCAGGCGTTCGATGAGTTCTTGGATGCTGGGCTTGTAAAGGCTGATTTCGAGAATGTAGAGTGCAAATCCAAGATTCATCAGATAGAATCCGATGCGAAAGAGATTATTTGTTGCATTGGCGACCTCTGGCCTTCCGGCAAAGATATCATTCATGTAGACAATGCTATTTTTGAATAGCACATAGGCGACATAATAGGTTAATCCTATTGCAATGGGTAGATAAATAAAGTACCCGATAACTGTTAAATTTCCCATGATATTAATGTTTAATGGTTAATGAGTTTTTCCTTTTTGCGAAGAGGTAAATACCGAGTATATTCAGGTAATGTAAGCCAACAAGTACAAAAAGCAATCGGCCTGTTTTTAGCGCAATACTGCTGATCAGTTCATCAACGGATTGAATTTGGTTCCAATAGCTAAATTGTATAATGGCATAGCCGATGTTGAACAGGTAATATCCCATAAGTAATAGATTATTTGTCGTATCAGCCAGGCTGGTGTCCTGTCCAAAAAGAGATACGATAAAAATCCGGCCGTTTCGATGAAACTGCCGACCGATCCAAAGGATGATATAAGAGGTCAACAGGCCGTAGATGATATATGCTAGGATATTAAAGTTCATGATACTACATCATTAGTTTGATCAATTTAATGAGTAAATCTCCTCCACTTGTATTGAAAATCTTATTGGCAATTGTTTCGAGCTGATCCGTTAGATTCTGGATATCCTTTACGGTTTTGTGAAACTCTTTGCCTTCTGCTGTCTGATCCTTTTCGGTATTTCGGCTTATCTCCTTCAGAATATCCATTACTGGATCAAGTTCTTTTTGTTTGCGCATGACCGCGATTTTCATTGCCCATTTTAAGACCTCCTTTTCAGCGACAAAATATTCCTTTCTGTCACCAGCGATATGCTTTTTATAAACGATGCCATAATCGATCAACTGGCGGATGCTCATATTGGCGTTCCCCCTGGAAATAACCAGCTTTTCCATAATCTCGTCTGTGGACATCGGATTACTCGCAGAGAGGAGCAGTGCATGAACCTGAGCCACGGACTTGTTGATGCCCCATTCGGAACCCAAGGCTCCCCATGTGTCGATAAACTGTTGTTTTGCTTCTTGTAATTCCATTATGCTTTCTATTATTTGACCTTTATTTATTTTTTCTTCTCATGTTATCGAAGCTTTCAGACCTGTTTGGATCTTCTATATCCAATAGTATATCAACCTCTTCTCATGTTATCGAAGCATTCAGATCTATTTAGATCCCCTTATATCCAATAACATATCAAAAGTATTAATAGTTTTTGAATTTTCAAAAATTTCTGAAAATAAAATAAGTTTAAAAGGACGAGTCACCTTATCGTAATAAGAATTCGCTTTTCTTGTGGACTTTTCGATTTGTTTTAACTTTGCCTGCATTATGGCGACAACTTTGTATAATCCTTTCAAACAATTTCAGTTTGATTCAGATATTTGTTTTTTAACGGGAAATAAGCTTCAGTCGGAAGAAGAGTCTATTCAGGTTTTTCCTGTGTGGATGATGAAATCTTTTCAATTGGAAGATAAGCCTTTTAAAATGCTGGACGAGAATCTGGTCACCTACAAATCGTTGAAATTACCTTGTTCTATGGCAGCTGCCGAGGCGATTGAGCAGATGGAACGCGCTGTTGAGCAATCATTTGAACAGGGATATGACGCCGTGAAACAATTGGACCCTTTACTCTTGTTTCAATGGATGACAAAAATCATCTATGGGGTGGTTTTTAATGAGATTCTTGCGGGAATTCGTCAGCAAAAAGCTTCTGGGGAAGATATGAACTTTTCGCAGGCACTTGCGCAGCGTTTTACAAATCTTCACGCGATGTTGCAATCGCTGGTTGTGCCCATGGAATTTGAGAATACCTTTCCCTTTTCGTTGGTTGTTGTACCTGTTGAGAATGCGCCGGATACATTTATGTATCGGGATGAAATCAATACACTGATCTTCTCTATCCGGATGAAAGATTTCGCGGTAGTTGCCTGTCTTCAGGATAATGCCACCAATAATATTTATCACGAAGATGTGCTGAAAGCAATTGATGGAAAAATCCTGCACCCTATTCAGTTTGAAGAATTGTGTGCACGTTATTTCTATTCAGCGTATTTATTTAATCGTTTACCCGATTATACCTATTTAAATACCCCACAAAAGGTGTATGTGGAACCTATGCCTTTAGCTGATATGTCGATGAAGCCCATATTTGACCATTGGCAGAATAAGACCTATGGGCAAGTGCTGGAAAATTTTTGGAAACCTTGGGGCTTGACCTTATTTGAGATTATCAAAGATCCAGAGCATCCGATTAGCTTTCTTTTAGATGCGGATGGAAACTTCGTGTCTAAGGTTGATATGCCCTTAAACTAGCATTAGGAATCCGTATAGCAATAAAGTATTTTATTCTATCGTTAAATGGTACGATTATGGATAGGGTAGGTTATGCATTTAACAGGTTTCAAGACTATTTTTTCAATTCTGGTTTTTATAATAATGTGCTCTTCTGTAGAAGCACAGATCATTGCTAAGCGCGATATTCCCGCAGATAGTTTAGTTCAAAATGTCGACGATTTTCCTTATTTTAAAGGCGGCGTAGTTGCCTGGTCCAGATTCTTGCAAAATAATCTGGATTTGTCAAGGACAGTAGGTGCAATGGATAGTGTAGCTTACGCCCGATACGGATCACGGCAGACAGCGGTACTGAAATTTATTGTTTGCGAAGATGGATCAATCTGTAACATTGAAATCGAGAACCCTGATAAAATAAGTCCCGAGTTTGCGAAGGCAGTATTGTCCGCTATGCGAAAATCGCCACAATGGGTGCCGGCACAAGTCAAGGGAGAACCAGTTAAAACAAGATTCAAACAAGCTGTAGTTGCTGTGATTGAATAAATATGAATAGCACAGTAAATCTAAAATTTTCACCATTTATAGGATAATATGTCATTCTGGGATAAAGTCAAAAAAATTATGAGCAGCGGAGCGGAAGAATCTTCGCCTGAAAAAAAAGATACAGAAATTACTGCTGGGGGATCTACAGTATATCGCTATGAAGATCAACCCGAGGAAAAGGATCCAAAAAATCTATTCCCTGAGGTACAATGTGTTTATCTTGATGAAATAGAAGAGCACCTGACAAAGCACATTGCAGCACCTGATATGGTGTTCCATGAGATAATTTCAGAGCTTGTGCACATTGATGTCCATTGGATCAAACCAAGCGCAGACTATCCCTATCATATCTTGGTTACTTCGGGGATGAGTGATTTGCCTATGCATGTTCCGGATGAGGTAGAAAATAAAGAAGTCTATGAGCGCGCCGAGTTAATGGTCGTGTTGCCTGCAGATTGGAAAATAGGAGAGGAAGAGTTTCAGGACGATGATAATTATTGGCCGGTTTACTTCTTAAAGCGGTTAGCCCGGTTCCCGCATGAGTACAAAACCTGGTTGGGTTATGGACATACAATTCCGAATGGGATGGAAGCCGAAGATATTGCAAACACCGGATTTGGTTGTATGTTGCTGCTTCCGCCTATGCTAAGTTTTGATGAAGAGTTTTTGGAATTAAAAACCAAAGATGGCAATATCATCAATTTTTATGCGATGATTCCGGTTTATAAAGAAGAAATGGATTATAAACTTGAAGAGGGTACGGATGCACTCTTGGATCTTTTTGATGAATACGGAATTTCGGAACTGGTCGATATTGATCGTCCAAATGTCTGCCGCGACCGGTAGTTTGTAACAAAAGCGAGTCAATATGCATCGTCTATTGATGACGTCCGTGTTGACTCGCTTTTTTTCTGAAAATAGCTTTTTTCAAAGGCCATCAAGAACTTTCATACCTGTTGTTGATCCAAAGGAATCATGAAAGTTTTCTTTAGATACTCTTCTCTATTACCGTAATTGTTTTGTCGATATCTTCATGACTTACATTGAGATGAGGCCTGAAACGAATACTTTTTTCGCCACAACCCAACATAATTAGTTTATTGGCGTAGGCTTTCTTGATAAATTCATTGCGTGCGAGTTCAGATTCAAAATCCAATGCAACGAATAGTCCTTCGCCTCTTAAGTTGGAGAGTTGTGGTTTGTCTTTCATCATCTCCCGGAGCTTATCTTGCAGATAGCGTCCTTTTTCAGCTGCATTCTGAACGAGATTTTCTTGTTCTATCACTTCTAAGATCAATTTAAAGCGTAGCATATCCATAAAATCACCGCCAAAAGTTGAGTTGATGCGACTAGACTCTTTGAAGACGTGATGTTCTACCTGATCGAATTTTTCCTTATTGGCCAGTATGCCGCATACCTGTGCTTTTTTGCCAAAGGCAAGCACATCGGGAATGACGTCATAATGCTGGTAGGCCCACATTTTTCCTGTTATTCCCAGACCGGTCTGCACTTCGTCAAAAATTAATAAGATCTGATTTTCATCACATATCTGACGAAGCTGTACGAAAAACTCCTTCCGGAAGTGATTGTCGCCCCCTTCACCCTGAATCGGTTCAATAATTAGGCAAGCAATATCATTGGGGTTGTCCTGAATGGCTTGGCGTATTTCTGAAATCGCCTTCTCTTCCAGTGCGATGGTTTGATTGATACTCTCGTCCGTTAGTGGATAGTACAGCTTCGGATTGCTGATGCGCGGCCAGTTGAATTTTGGAAAATAGAGATACTTCCTTGGGTCCTGTGTATTTGTTAACGATAGCGTATAGCCGGATCTTCCATGAAAGGCCTGTTTAAAATGGATAACCTGACTGGCTTCCTTTTGTATACCCTGTGCAAAATTAAGTCTTGTTTTCCAGTCGAAGGCTGCCTTTAGTGCATTTTCCACCGCAAGGGTTCCGCCTGATATGAAGAATGCATAAGGAAGTTCTTTCGGTATGGCCACCCGATCAAAAGTATCGACAAAGTCAGCAAATTCTTTGGGGTAAATATCTGATATGGCAGGCTTATTGACAGCCATTTTACCCAAAAATTCGCGTTGTTTGACCAGATGCGGGTGATTATAACCCACTGCCATGGAGGCAAACATGCTGAACATATCGAGGTATTCATCTCCATTTTCATCCACTACATAAGAACCATGGGATTTTTCCATATCCATCACCAAAGGGAATCCATCGGCTAATATATGTTTACTTAATCTTTCATGTACGTTGCTCATAATTTTGTGTGTAAATGGTTTATAAATCAAATTTAATACCTTGTGCCAAAGGTAAGTCAGTCGTATAATTGATGGTGTTCGTCTGGCGTCGCATGTAAGCTTTCCACGCATCTGATCCAGATTCCCGACCACCGCCGGTTTCTTTTTCACCACCAAATGCACCTCCGATTTCCGCTCCAGAGGTACCAATATTGACATTGGCGATGCCACAGTCGGATCCGGCAGCACTCAGAAATAACTCTGCTTCCCGGAGGTTGTTTGTCATGACCGCAGAAGATAATCCTTGAGAGACGCTATTCTGCAACGTTATGGCCTCGCCAATATCTCCCTTATATTTGATTAAATACAGGATGGGCGCGAAAGTCTCGTGCTGGACGATTTCATAATGATTTTCGACTTCGGCAATGACAGGCTGTACATAACAGCCACTTTCATAACCTTTGCCTTCCAGGACTTTGCCCTTGATCAGCATTTTTCCCCCTTGTGTTTTAATGTTGTCCAGTGCGTTTAAGTATGATTTTACGGCGGCTTTGTCGATCAATGGTCCTACATGATTTTTCGTGTCCAAAGGGTCACCGATTTTTAATTGTCCATAAGCTTTGGTCAGCTGTTTTTTGACTTTGTCATAGATGCTCTCATGGATAATAAGTCTTCGGGTGCTTGTGCAGCGCTGTCCGGCAGTACCTACTGCACCGAATACAGCACCGATAATGGTCATTTTTAAGTCTGCGTCTGGGGTAACGATGATGGCATTGTTTCCGCCGAGTTCCAGTAGTGTTTTACCTAGACGCTGTGCAACCGTAACAGCGACTTCTTTTCCCATGCGGGTAGATCCCGTTGCAGAAATCAATGCGATGCGGTTATCCGCAGCAAGCCACTCGCCAGCTTCTTTGTCCCCCATAATCAGATTGGATATCCCTTCAGGTAGTCCATTGCTTTGTAGAATTTCTGCAAGTAGTTTTTGACATGCGATGGCGCATAGCGGTGTTTTCTCACTGGGTTTCCAGACAACAGTATTCCCACAGACCAAGGCTAGCGCAATGTTCCATGCCCATACGGCCACGGGAAAGTTGAAGGCTGTAATAATACCCACCACCCCTAGGGGGTGATATTGGTCGTACATACGGTGGCCGGGGCGTTCCGAATGTATGGTGTTACCATATAATTGACGGGATAAACCTACAGCGAAGTCACAGATATCAATCATCTCCTGGACTTCACCCATACCTTCTTGGTAAGATTTGCCCATTTCGTACGATACCAATTTTCCGAGAACGGGTTTGAGTTCCCGTAGTTTGTCCCCCAATTGGCGAATGATATCGCCTCTCTTGGGGGCGGGGATTAGGCGCCATTGTAAGAACGCTTTTTCCGCCTGTCTAACGACGGTCTCATAGTCTTTGCTAGTGCTGCCTTTTATTTTTGCGATAAGTTTTCCATCTACAGGTGAAAAGGATTCAAATTCTTTGCCTTCGGAAAACCATTGCTGTCCTGTTGATGATCCTAAATTCTGGGAAGTTATTCCAAGTGTTTTAAGCGCTGCATTTATCATAATGGTTTATTTTATTCGTGGAATATGTTAAATATATGAAATAAATTTTTTATTGACAACTTTGTTCTGAATATTGTTCAGTAGAAAATAATCGTTATCTTAGATAAGCTAATGTAGACTATATCATGATAAAACAGATCAATATTGATTATTATCAAGTGGACGATTTACTGTCCGAAGAACATAAACTAATCCGGCAGGCTGTGCGCGATTTTGTGAAGACAGAGATAAAGCCTTTTATTGAAGATGCGGCGCAGGAACATCGGGCTATTGAAGGCTTGATGCCTAAGTTGGGCGCAATTGGGGCCTTGGGGCCTTATATTCCCGCCGAGTATGGAGGAGCAGGGTTAGATCAGATTTCTTATGGTTTAATTATGCAAGAATTGGAGGCAGGTGATTCGGCGATTCGTTCGGCTGCATCTGTGCAATCCTCTTTGGTGATGTTTCCGATTTATACCTATGGGAGCGAAGAACAGCGTCTTAAATACCTGCCCCGACTGGCATCAGGGGAACTGATCGGATCTTTTGGTTTAACAGAGCCCAACCATGGATCTGATCCTGGTGGAATGGAAACGAAATTGACGGCTAAGGGGGACGGTTTTTTATTAAATGGAGCTAAAATGTGGATCACAAATTCTCCCATCTGTGATATTGCTGTTGTTTGGGCGCGAGATGAAGCTGGAAAGGTGAGGGGGGTAATCGTTGAGCGTGGAATGGCCGGTTTTGAAACGCCAGAGACATTGCATAAATGGTCTCTGCGTGCGTCTAAAACAGGTGAATTGGTTTTTCATGATGTATATATTCCAGCGGAAAATATACTTCCCGATGTAAATTCTATGCGTGGACCGCTTTCCTGTTTGAATTCAGCAAGGTATGGAATTTCATGGGGGGTGATTGGTGCGGCGATAGACTGTTATGAAACTGCCGTGCAATATGCATTGGAGCGGCATCAATTTGATAAACCGATTGCTGGTTTCCAGTTGCAACAAAAGAAGCTCGCAGAATTTTTAACAGAAATAACCAAGGCGCAACTGTTGTCTTGGCGTTTAGGAATGCTTAAGAATGAAGGGAAAGCTACGCCTCAGCAAATCTCCATGGCAAAACGGAATAATGTGAATATGGCCGTACAGATTGCCCGTGAGTCAAGGCAGATCCTTGGCGGGATGGGAATAGTAGGCGATTTCCCTATTATGCGGCATATGATGAACCTCGAATCTGTGATTACTTATGAGGGGACCCATGATATCCATTTGTTGATCACAGGGCAAGATATTACAGGTTTGAATGCTTTTTCATAATGTAACTTTCGTAGTGGACAGTACTTTTTCGGCTCATATATCCTATTCGAGTCCGAGTGTTTGGTGTTTTTCGGTTATTTTTCGGTACTTCTGGGGCAGGGGGGCGGCTGCGGTTGGGCCCGGTTTCGGTTTTGATCCAGATTTGAATCAGCTTTAAATGGGCTTAGTAAGGGCTTAACTAGGCCCTGCGACTGGGGTGCGTCTATCTTGAGCGTAACTTGATTCCATGCCAGACTCGGACTCAACACGGACTCATCTCGGACTTAACACGGATTCAAGGTGTATTGCGGCTAAATAAACAGTACTTATATATAGCCTTAAACCTACGGTGTGAGTGAAACACAGACTGCTCCGCTGCATCGTTAAATCAGGGCATTCCCAGTCCGATGCTGAACCTCCCGACTTCTTTTTATGTCTTTATAGCGTGTTATACCGAGTTGCCCGCTGCTTCGGATGTTTCTGCGGAGTTTTTCGGCTGCGGTTCGGGCCGGCGTTGGCCCCTGGTCAGGGCGTCCAACGGTCATGGTCGTAACCGGAACAGGGTTCGTTCGTGATGGCAGCGGGGTGAGTCCAGGTTATAGTCGGAGGCAACACGGAAGGAACACGGACGCAGCACGCTAGCAGACCGAACCTGTCCACAGGCTCTCCCGAACGTGCCCCGAAGCTGTTCTAACCCCGCCCGGGCCATAGCAAGGGGCAGGTGCGGAGGGGACCGGAGGTTTCCACAGGCTCTTCCCTGCAGCCGGAGCCTTATCCCCGAGGGAGGAGCATGATCTCCCCTAAATAACGAAGAGTTCTGGACTGGTTATTCCTTAGTGTAGCTTTTGTTTATATATAACGTAGTATTAAATTAGGTTTAATTTAGGCCTTACCTATACTATACCTAAACTAAACCTAAACAAACCCTAACTAAACCCTAACTAAAAGGATAAGAAGGTGTAGCTATGAAACCGGTTATTTTGCAGTCCTATATGTTGTCATTCTTATTATGTGCTGCGCTGCGGTATCCTTCCCTTTCCATCTTTCCGGTATCCTGGGTTCCTTCAATCCGATATTCTGTCCTGTCCTTTCCGCCGTGGCCCCTAGCCACAAGGTTCGGCAGGGTAGCGCTGCTTTCATCAGCTACACATGCCAGCCCCTTTCTGGCAAGTGTGCCCTTTTCTGATACCCGCATTGAAAGCCTTCCCCTGAAGCGAGTGCTGACATCCCCGGGGTTTGGGCTGCAGGGGCAGCCATTTTTCCCCACCCTCTGCAGCTCCCTCGGCCAAAAACCAAAAAGAATCTCCCATCCTGACAGCGAGTTAGGGATATATTGAAAGAAAATAAAACAAAAGGCTTGGAAGTATGCCCGGAAACTCCCTATCTTTGCACCACTCCGCAAGGGAGGGACGGTTACCTCGAAAGAAGAAACCATGAAAAAAGAAGGGTTTAAGTGAGCTTGACAGGATTTAAAATCCCGCTCAGTTTATTTTAAACGCGGAAATCGAAAAAGAAAGAAAAGAAAAAAAACTTCAGAAATTTTTTGGAAGTTCAAAAAAGATTTCTACCTTTGCAGTCCCAACGGAAACGGAGGGAAAACAAAAAAGATAAAGACGGCGCAATGCCATCGGAATATAGCGGATACGGAAGTTGA